>CAMNGO010000122.1 GCA_946538445.1 uncultured Lachnospiraceae bacterium | reverse complement strand
CGAAGATATCTGCGATCTCACGGATCAGATCTACGCCGCGCACATTGATATCATCCAGTCTTCCAAGGAAAGGAGAGACATAAGTTGCGCCGGCTCTGGCAGCAAGGAGGGCCTGGTTTGCATTAAAGATCAATGTAACATTCGTTTTGATTCCTTCTGCGGACAGAGCCTTCGTCGCTTTCAGGCCTTCCACTGTCATAGGAATCTTTACTACCATATTAGGATGGATCGCAGCGATCTCTCTGCCCTCCGCAATCATGCCTTCGGCATCGGTTGTGGTAGCTTTCACTTCACCACTGATGGGGCCGTCCACGATGGAAGCGATCTCCTGGATTACCTCATTGAAATCTCTGCCTTCCTTGGCTATGAGGGACGGATTGGTAGTCACGCCACAGATCACGCCCATATCATTTGCTTTTCTGATGTCATCCACATTGGCTGTATCGATAAAAAACTTCATATCTGCACCTCCTGATATATCTGTTTTGGCTTTATGTCAAGATGTAGCTCATTGCGGCAAACTGCCGCCATATCTTATTCGTTTTCGAAATCAACGATTCTCTGCACCTTATCTTTGGATCTGCTATTCGGATCATAAGTGCAGGAAAGGTATTCTGCCACCATACATTCCGCCAGCTTCTCACCGATCACCTGAGATCCCATGGTGATGACATTGGCATTGTTGGAAAGAGCGGCTCTCTGTGCCTGATATACATCATGGATACATGCTGCATAAGCACCTTTTACCTTGTTGGCTGCAATGGATACGCCGATACCTGTACCGCATACTACGATAGCTCTGTCATATTCGCCTGCGGCGACTGCCTGGGCACATTTGATTGCAACATTGGCATAGATCGGATCATCGCTTCCGAAATCAGCCACTTCATGGCCAAGGCCTTTTACGAACTCCATCAGGTGTAATTTAAAATCTGTTGCATTAGGGTCACATCCAAATACGATCTTCATAACATATCTCCTTTCAATCATTATAAATCTATTATTATAAATACTTTCTCATCTCATTGAGAGAATCATAGATACAAGTGGGCACCACATCGGACTCTGCCACTGTCTGCATATCCGCCTCTCCGGTAAGAACCAGGAAGCCTTTACAACCATTGTCCACGCCGGTCCTGACATCTGTGTAGAGGCGGTCGCCTACAAATGCCATCTCTTCCGGCTTGTAGCCGGTAATCTCCGTGATCATATCAACGGTCTCCTTCCATGGTTTTCCAAGGAATCTTGGCTTCACGCCGGTGGAATCCGTAATCAGGCTGCACATAGCACCGCAGTCAGGCATAAAACCGTAATCCGTCGGACAGTTCGTATCCATGTGAGTGGCGATAAAAGGAACACCATTTCGGATATAATGGCAGATCCGGTCCAGTTTGTGATAAGTAAGGGTGGTATCAAAGCTTTGGACACATACGTCAGGATCCTCTTCCACCAGGTTCAGTCCCTTTGCTTTCCAGTTCTCTTCCAGAACCGGTGTTCCGTTCAGGTAAATCTTAGCTCCGGGATAGTTTACTTTCAGAAATTCTGCGCACACATCACCGGCGGTAACCACTTTGCTCTCATCCACGTAAATCCCCATCTTTGCCAGCTTTTCCACATAGACGGAAGGTACTCTGGATGCGTTGTTTGTAAAAAAGATAAAGTCTCTGTTCGGGTCTGCTTCCACTTCCTGGATGAATTCAAGAGATCCTTCGATCAGGTCATTGCTAAGGTACACGGTTCCATCCATATCCAGCACAAACAGTTTGACGCCCTTCATCGCTTCTTCTTTTGCTAACATTGTATACTCCTTTATTCCCGGTCAATTCCGATCTTTATCAAAATCTAAATAGATTAGTCATTAATTATCGTAGATGTCTGCTGTGATCTTATCTGCGATAGCTTCCAGACGTCCTTTATCCTTTGCGAACTGCATGATGGAATAACGTGGACGAACCATGTATCCTTTGAGAAGGCTCTCATGGAAGAGTTCTCTGCTGATGTTGATCTGCTGCGGTCTGTATGGAGCACCGCCACGCTGAAGAAGTGCTTCGATCTCTTCGTGGGAAGGACAGAGTTCTTTCACTCCTTCCGGAAGCAGGTCTTCCATCTCCTCGAAGAAACGGGCGATAACCGGTGTGGCAACACCTACCTGGATACCATGATGATTCGGATTCAAGCCACGCTCAACCCAATCCATCTCCCAGAAATGGGATAACATATGCTCTGCTCCTGATGCCGGTCTGGAGATATTAACCAGAGCCATGGCAACACCTGTAAGAGTAAGTCCTTCCAGAAGGTTGCCAAGTGCCTCCGGGTCACGCTCCGGCAGCTTGTCACAGGAATCAAAGGTGATCTTCATTGCTCTGTTGGTGAGTTCTACACAGGTATCACAGCGATAATCACCATTGGCTTTCACGGAGAGATCCCAGTCAGCGATAGCTGTAATCTTTCCAACCATATCTCCAAATCCTGCCTGGATCAGATCGTCCGGTGCAGTCTTAAGAATATCAGTATCACCAACCAGACCATAGGTAAGGTGGGCAACCGGTGAATACTTATGACCCTGGGAGAAGATCGGTGCGCCGTCTGCCACATAACCGTCCATGGAAGGAGCGGTAGCTACCACGATGTAGGGGAGTTTGGATCTGGAAGTTACAAATTTTACGGAGTCGTTGATTACGCCTGAACCAACTGCGATCATGAGGGAAGTATCAAGATCCTGTTCCTGAACGATACGTCCTAATGTCTTCTCATCCGGAATCAGGATGTCATCTCCGGTATCGAACAGCAGCTCTTTCACATTAAAACCATTCTCTTTGAGAAGTTCCACTGCTTTCTTTCCGGCTACTTTATAAGTGTTGTTATCAAATACCACAAGGATCTTACCATCCTTGAAAGGTTCTGCCATCTTGGGGAGATCTTCGATAGCGCCTTTTCTGATGGACATCTCATGGACACTGAAATTGTGGTGACGGCCGCAGGAACAATCAAACTCTGTCTGGGGCATCTCATTTACGGTCAGGTTTAAAATCTCATTCATGTTGCATTACCTCCTTAAAAAGTGTATCTGTTTATCTTCTTATCTGTATCATACACGATGCCCTGATACATGTCAATAAAAAATAGACAATTATTTTTACATTTTCTATATTTTTTACTTATTTTATCATTTATTAATGATTTAATGTATTTTTATTTTTACATATGTAAATATAAAAAGATTTTTTCCATCTTTTCCCTGTGATGGGGCAGCCGATTCCTTTTCTTTATGATTGTCCAAGCAGAATTCCATATGCTATACTTAAGCAAAATGAAATGTTATCCATCATGGTTGAGGCTTTGATGGCATCGAAAAAAGGACCGGCCTATATGAAAAAAGACAAACTGATTACAAGCAGATACGATATAACACTGAAGAATCCGGATCCACATGTTTCTGACAGGACATCCCTCCGGCTGGCATTTGTCTCCGATCTTCACGACAGAGACCCCCGCAGGCTTCTTCGATTATTAAAAAAGGAGAAGCCTGATCTTATTCTGGTCTCAGGTGACACTCTTGAGCGATGTAAAGAAGGTTACCAGGGCCATACCATGAGTGAGATCGATTCTTACCAGGAGATTTCATTTTTTTGGACTGTCTTCTGTAATATTTTAAAAGGAGTTCATTCTATTCTGAAAAAATTCGGCATAGCCCATGATGAAAAGATCGGTTATGGCCGCACTTTTCTGAAAAGGGCTTCAAAGATTGCCCCCATGTATCTGAGCATAGGTAACCATGAATGGTACCTCCTGCCGGAAGACCGGAGATTAATAAAGAAATGTGGAATCACAGTTTTGGATAATGAGGATTGTCAGACTGAGGTCAAAGGGGTTCCTCTTCGTATCGGAGGGTTATCCACCAAGCATAATCTGGAATGGCTGAAAGATTACGCAAAAAAAGATGGGAGAAAGATTCTTCTTTGTCACCATCCGGAATACTATCAACGTTTTATTGTGAAATATGGGCTTGATTTCGACCTTATCCTGTCGGGCCACGCCCATGGGGGCCAATGGAGATTTTTCGGAAGAGGTATTCTCTCACCGGGACAAGGATTACTGCCGGAATATCACCATGGAGTCTATGGAAATATGGTGGTCAGCGCCGGAGTTTCCAACACCTTCTTCATCCCCCGATTCGGCAATCCCTGTGAGCTTGTCATGCTTCAAGTTCACGGTCCTTCGCGATAAAGAACAAAGCGATGGTTCCAGGTCCCACATGGGAGCCTGTACAATAATCATAAGAGGTATTGACGAATTCCCGCACTGTTACTCTCTCCTGGATCTTCTTCATGATCATGACTGATTCCTCGTAAGCATCTGCATGAGCAATCCCTATGATCTGATTCTCGGGATCCACGATATTGTTACATACCAGGTCGATCAGATCTTTCAGGGATTTTTTTCGTCCTCTGCACTTTCTGAACTGAACGATATATCCGTCTTTGTTCCCCTTCAACAGTGGTTTGATGTTTAAAACATTTCCTACCACAGCTTTGGCGTTGCTGATCCTTCCTGATACTGCAAGATATTTGAGATCTTCTACGGTAAAGATTCCGTTCATACTGGGGACCATCTCTCTGAGTGCCTGGCCGATGGATTCCACATCCATACTCCGGTCTCTCATCTCGGACGCATAGAGGGCCAAAAGCCCTTGTCCCAGGGAAGCATTCATGGAATCCACCAGGACGATCTTCCGGTCCGGATATTCTTCCAGCAGGTCTTCTGCTGCGATCTTGGCCGCCTGATAAGTCCCGCTGATATTCTTACTTAAAGAAATGTACAAAATGTCCTCTCCTCCCTCCAGCACCGGAAGGAAGTAGTCCCTGAACTGTCCGGAATTTATCAAAGAGGTATGTACCACCATTCCCTGTCTGATGGCATCATAGTATTCTTTTCCTTTTGCTCTCTCCTCCTCCGGAGTCAGCCCGGGCTCAAAACCGGGCATGGGTTTCCCGTCGATTATATTAATAAATGAAATAACCTCTATCTTATATCTTTCAACCAGCTCTGCCGGAATATTTGCCGCGGAATCCACGATAATCTGAAACATATATCCTATCCTCCTGAAGATTCATATTTTATCTTATATCTGATATAGCTTCCATATGATATCATCTATGATATTACCTTGTTTTTAAAACTATGTCAATTAAGAACCTCAGTTGTTCTGATTGTTCTGTATGATTTGTTGCCTGCAACATATCAAAAAGGCCGCCGGCAAAACGGCAGCCTTATTTTTCTCAGAACGGGAAGCATATAACACGGTTGCTTCCATCAGATCACAAATTCTCTCCCGCTGATCCTCCATAGGAAAAGTGTGGAGGCCAGAATATCACCGGATCCACTGGGACTGATGTTTATCCAGTTACAATCCTCTTTCCAGTCCCACAGTTCATCCATTCCTTCCCGGGTAAAGGCTCCGCCCAGGGCCAACACATAACGGGCACGATTCTGCAGCCAGCGAAGTCCTCCGGGATCACTTGCACTGATAACACATGTATCCTCCAGAGAAGTCATGATGTGCAGCAGCACATTGATCAGTATAGCACTATTCTGCTCAGGATCCGGATATTTTCTCCGGTATTCGATCATGGCCGGGTAGGACACTCTCCGAATGATCGGAAAGCCTTCCGCTGCCTCTCCACGAATCCCTTTCACCCCGTACATGGCATAAAACCTTTCTCCCTGGGTGGTAGGTTTATTCCCTTTGATATCCTCATAATACCGCCTGATGGGTTCCTTCATGATACTTTCCGAAATATTCAGGATGGACGTGATATGGTTCTCCCCCCTGCTTGCCAGATCATAGCCTGCAGCAGCCGAGATGATGCCCATGGTGAATATCATCCCCTTATGGGTATCATAACCGTCTGTACTTTCGTACATGGCTTTCTCTGCCTCCAGGCCAATGGGGAGTATCTCTTCATAAAGCGATTCCGGTTCCTGTTTCCATTCATGCCCTTTAAAAAACAGATCGGTCAGATAAGGGGATATGATTCTTGCACTTTTTAAGAAAAGATTTTTCTCTTCATCCCCATTGTCCCCGTAATCATCCACCAGGCCAGGCTTCGGAGTAAGAAGGATCTCATCAACCAAAGAAGATTCTATGATGTCCTGTACTTTTATTCTGTTTATTTCTATATGTCGGGCTTTCTTACCTTCTGACATCTTAGATAAGCCTCCTAAAAAAATACGCTATACGTATTATTATCTGTCGATATAATTCTCTTTATGCAATATAT
>CAMNGO010000121.1 GCA_946538445.1 uncultured Lachnospiraceae bacterium | reverse complement strand
CAAAAGAGAAAGCAGCCAAGGAAGCAGCTGAGAAGGAAGCAAAAGAGAAAGCAGCTAAGGAAGCAGCCGAGAAAGAAGCAAAAGCAGAGAAAGCTGTTAAGGAAGCTATTCAGAAAGAAGACATGGAAGGTCTCGCTAAGCTCATCAAGTTCAGCATCAAGATCGGTGATACTGAGTACAAGAGCGCTGAGGAATTCACAGCAGCAGGTTTAACTGCAGACAACTTCAACAAAGAAGCAATCGATGCTATCGTAAAGAACATCGTTGAGAACCAGAAATAATAAGAACCAACCAAAACGGGCAGTGCGGGATGACAAAGATAGGTCAACCGCCTGCCTTTTACTTTAGCAGGAGGGGGGGTCAGACCCCATTACATGTTTTGTAATGGGGTCTGACCCCCCCTCCTGATTATATGCATTTCAAACTGTTTTGCAAACAAATATACTGATTTCATTTTCCTGTCATGTTATAATATGGTTAAGACGACAGGGGATGTCTTTGGAAGGGGGAAGCCGGATGAAGACGATGAATGATTTCAGAAAATATGTGGAAAGGGAAAAGAATAAGAGAAGAGGGGCGTTTTTCTATAATTTTGCCCCGGATGAGGGGCTGATCTTTCAGGAGGAAGTACAGTATCTGAGGGATATCTATGCCACTTCATTTCCGGAGAGGGGATTCGTTCCTTTAAATAAGACAGTTCATTTTCCCGACCAGCTCACGGATGAACAGATCGGCTGCTATTTTACGCTGATCCCCTGGTTCCGGGATGAGGAGTGTGAGAGGAAACACCTTCATTACGGGAACCTGTATCTGCTGGAGATGGCCAACCTGCTCTACCAGGAAGACACCGCCGGTGCTCTGCGGGGGATGTTCCGTTTTCGTGACCAGCTGCACCTGGTGGCGGATAACCGGGAGTATTTTATGAATCTGTGCGATTCCTTTCTCATCGCCCATCCTGACTGTGCGGTTCAGATGAAAGAGTACCGCAGGGCCAGAGGCCTGCTGCCTTACCGGGACCTGTGGCAGGAGATCCGCAGCGGGATCTTTGACGGGGCATCCATATATGTGAAGAGTAATGCCCGTCTCCTGAAAGAAAATGAATTGTCCGGGGAGAAAGAGTTCAGCCTCCATGCCTGGAATGCCATGCCGGATGTCTTTTATGAGCTGGACGCCAGATTCCAGGGCAGCCGGTCGGAGCACGGGATTTCTTTCCGGGACATCGCCACTGCCGGGAAGGAAGAGAGAACCTATCTGTCACTTCTTCCGGTGAAAGGCATCCAGGGGCAAAGTGCTGACCGGATCCCCTTCGGGGATGGTCTGCTCTATCTGAAAGAGAAAGGGTACGGCAGATCGGACAGATGGTATCGTCAGACCTGGAATCTATATGACAGTTCCGGGGACTTTCTCTATATCATCTATGTTTACGCCGAGTCATTTATGAGAGAACACCTGCGGGGGCCGAAACGGGCCAGGTCCGCAGCGAGGATCCTGAAGAAGAATTACCGAAGAAATGACGATATTCCAAGGAATATCCGGGGGATGAAGGCCATGCTCCAGAATGAAGGCTTTGAGAAAGCCATCGGAAAGGGTGTGGCTGCCTATCTGGATTGCCACCCGGAGATTCTTCAGAGAATAGAGAAGGAACAAGAGGAAAAGAAACGCACTCAGACCAGAAAACGGGCGGAGGATAGCCGCAGAAGACGGGAAGAGATCAAGGAGCAGGAGAAGAAGCAGATCTACGATATGGACCACGAACAAGTGTCCACAAGCAAGATCGACAGGGACCGTCTGCAGCAGGTGAAAAAGGAAATGGACAGCATGTCCGGTATGCTGCATGAAGGGAAGATCGGATATGATGGAAAGAGGGGAGATCTATGACAGATAAAAAGGTTGCGGAAAGTATTTTACATGCCCTGGAGGGCGGAATGGTCCCGGAGAACGGATTGCCATATATCGCTGTGGGACGAAAAGAAGAAGTGGAAGTGATCACCAGAGACATGGATCGCATCGCTCAGGGTTATTCCACCTTCCGGCTTCTGGAAGGAGCTTACGGAACCGGAAAGAGCTTTATGGCGCAGCTCATCAAAAATGAAGCCCTTTTACGTGAGTTTCTGGTAATGGACTGCGAGCTGGCAGCCGAACGCAAACTGTGCGGATCGAAAAAAGAAGGACTGGAAACCTACCGGGTGCTAATGTCCCGCCTGTCCTCCAGAAGCTATCCCAATGGAAACGCTCTGGAGCATGTCCTGGAAAAATACATTGAAAAATTGACAGCAATCGAAGAAGGACTCAAAGGGGGTCAGACCCCGCCTGGGGGTCAGACCCCAAATGAAGATTCCGAAGGGGGTCAGACCCCAAAAGATGTATCGAATGGGTATTCGGATCAGCAAAATCCTGGCCGGGCATGGCCGGACATGGTGAAAAAAGAGATCCAGCAGCTGCCCCATGGCTATGACTTCTACGAAGCTCTCACGGCCTATGTGGAAGCATACCGCAAGGAAGATTCAGACCGCAAAGATAATCTTCTGCGCTGGTTCCGCGGGGAATATGCCAACAAGACTGCCTCCAGGAAAGCCTGCGGCATCTCAGTTGTGATCGAGGATGAGAACTGGTTCTCCTACCTGAAGATCTGGGCAATCTTTTTCAAAGAAATCGGATATACCGGGCTATATGTCATCCTGGACGAACTGACCCAGATTACCAGAAATATCGTGAATTCCACCACCAGGGAGCATAACTTTGAACGCTTGCTCTCCATGTATAATGACTGTTACGGCAACGGAGCCAGGAACATGGGAATCGTCCTGTGCGGAATTCCTTCCTCCATCCATGACAGCAGGAGGGGCATCTTCTCCTATGAAGCGCTGAAAAGCCGGCTGAATGTATCCTCCCTCCAGGGGGATGAGATCCTGGGAACCCCCATCATCAAGCTGTCCATGCTGACTCCGGAAGAGTTCGCCGTATTGCTGGAGCGGGTGGAATCCCTACATGCCATGCTCCGTGACAAAGAATTTTACTTTACCGAAGAAGAAAGAATCCAGTTTGTGGATTATGAATACCGCAGGATTGGTGCCGTCAACCACCTGACACCGAGGGAATTCCTAAGGGATTTCCTGACCATTCTTAACCTGAAGGCAGAGAAACGTCAGGAAGACTCCATGGAAGACTTCCTCTACAAAGGAACCGGCCTGGAGACCACACCATCCATGATCGGCCAGGAAGACCTGGACGACCTGGAGGAAGAAGAAACTCTTCGTTATGAGGGATTTACGTTATAGTGTACAGGGGGTCAGACCCCAAAAGGGGTCTGACCCCCTACACCCCTACAGAGGATATTACTATGGCTATGACAGAACAAGCTATGACAGAGCAAGAGGCGTATGACAGCCTTGCGGGTTTTATACAGGATTACATCTATGAGAAGAAGTGGGAGCATCTGAACCCTTTGCAGATCGCTTCGATTGAGGCCTTGCAGGAGATGGACCACAATCTTCTGCTTATGGCCGGGACGGCTCAGGGGAAGACGGAGGCGGCTTTTCTGCCTGCCATCAGCAGGATCAGTCAGGAGGATACATCCGGTATCGGCATTCTCTATATCAGTCCTCTGAAGGCATTGATCAATGACCAGTTTATCCGGATCGAGGATATGCTGCGGGGGCAGGAGATTGCCATCACCAAATGGCACGGGGATTCTTCTGTCTACCGGAAGGAGAAGCTGATGGAGGATCCCAGGGGGATCCTGCAGATGACGCCGGAGTCCCTGGAGGCGATGTTCTGCTGCCATGCGGAGCGGATCCGGCCCTTGTTTGAGAATCTGGCCTTCGTGGTGATCGATGAGATTCATTTCTTCATCAATGACCAGAGGGGGATTCAGCTGCTGGCGCTTCTGGAGCGGATCCAGCGGCTGGCAGGCTGCCGGCCTGTCCGGATCGGCCTTTCTGCCACCATACAGAACCCGGAGACCGCGGTTGCTTTTCTGAATACCGGGAGCCCTTATGAAGGCAAGGTGCTGTTCTATAAAGCCGGGAACCATCATGTGACCTGCTCGGTGACCGCCACCAGGATCGGGAAGGTGGAATACCCGGAGCGTTATTTTAAGAAAATATTGAAACATACCAAGGGGAAGAGAAGTCTGCTCTTCACCCATTCCAGGATGCAGTGTGAGAAGATCATCTCGGGAGTCCGGGAGATGGCTCTGGCCTATCATCTGCCGGATATCTATTATGTCCATCACGGAAGCATTTCCAAAGGCAGCCGGGAGGAGACGGAGAAGATCATGAAGCAGGAGTCCGGACCGATCCTGACCGGCACCACCCTGACTCTGGAGCTGGGGATCGATATCGGTGATCTGGATCAGGTGATCCAGGCGACGGATCCGCCTTCTATATCCAGTATGGTTCAGCGGCTGGGGAGAAGCGGGAGGAGAACCGGACGGTCTGCCATATCATTTCAGCTGAGGCACCGGGAGGATAAAGGGGATTTGAAGAAACTGGACCTTTCCGTGGTCCGTTCCATCGCCATGATCGAGCTCTATTTTCGGAGTCAGCACATGGAAGAAAGCCGGATGCCCCGGTATCCCTTCCGTTTTCTGCTGCACACCATCCTGTCCCTGATCTGCGAGAAGGGTTGTCTGCAGCCCCATCAGCTGGCTGCCTATGTGCTGGAGATGGCGGTGTTTAAGCATATCAGCCAGGAACAGCTGCGGGATATCCTGGTTCACCTCATCGACCTTGATGTGCTGACCCAGTATGAGGATGCCGCCCTGGGCCTTTCGGACCGCGGGGAAGAAATCGTGGATAATCTTAATTTCTACGCAGTATTTGATGCAGAAGTCGCCATGTCCGTCTACCACAACGGGGTGGAGATCGGCATGGTGGAGCGGGCCTACCGGCCGGGAAATGTATTCTACCTGGCAGGGAGAAGCTGGGAGGTAAAAGAGTGCCACATGGACAGCCAGCGGATCGAAGTGGTGGAGACCCACATCTCCGAGGAGGAGGAAGCCAGCATCCCCTTTGCCGGCTACGGCAGCATGGAGACGGATTTCCAGGTTATGGAGAAGATCCATCATATCCTGTCGGATGAGAGCGAATATGCCTATGTGGATGAGGAGGCAAAGGGCGTGATCGAAACCCTGCGGGAGAAGGCGGTCCGCTACGGTATCAAGGAAGGATTGCATATGGACCGGAACACCGGGGACCTGCTCTGGTTTCCGGTGGCAGGAACCCGCACCATCACCACCCTTTATCACATCCTCCGGGCCCATGATCTGCGCTGTGAGGAAATCTATTGCAGGGAAATATTGTTCGGGATCCGCCTGAAGGGGGAAAGTCCGGGCCATCTGCTTGGCATCTGCCGGACCCTGGCCGGAGAAGAGGTTCTGATCGATAACGCCTATGCCGCCAGAAGCATGAAATACCATGGAAAATATTTCAATCTCCTGCCGGACCATATAAGGGCCAAGGAGATCCTGGAGGACCTCCTGGACCTGGAAGGTGCCAGAAGGTTAATGGCAGGAATGAATAGCGTTTGACCTTTTGTTCCTGATATCGTATTATTTATTTGATTTATATAGGTTGATTTCGAGAAAACACGTCGCCCTGAAGCCGGACCATGGCGGAGGGGACGGATAGGAGTAAAGAATATGGCTGTGAAAAAGAAGAATGGTTCTGTTGCATTAAAAGTGATTCTGGTTTTGCTGGCCCTGTTCATAGCGGGGGGAGTATTTCTCTTTTTCTTCTGGGACCGCAAACCGCCGGAAGTGATCCCGGTGGATCAGACCGTGGAATACGGAGGGAAGCTGAAGATCGATGACCTGGTGGAGGCAAATGATAACCGGAGCAAGAAAGTTGCCCTTACATTTGACAGCGTTTCTCCCGAAGAGGTGGAAGTGTCACAGGACGGTACTTCATTCACATTTCCAAAAGTCGGGGAATACACCATCAAGATCACCGGAAGAGATGACTTCAAAAATAAGACCAGCACCAAGGTCATCGTGACGGTCATCGATGAGACTCCGCCGGAGTTTGTCCAGGTGGAGAAGAAGTATACGGTTGTTTACGGAGAAAGTATACCGGTGGTCAATCAGGCACCGGAAAATGATACGGAGACAGAGGAGTCCACAGAATCCACCCAGACCCAGACTGCCACTCCGGGAAATGAACTGGGAGCTGACGACACTGAGGTCAGTGGAAATGAACCTGCTGATACCACTGCGACTACCGAGACCCAGGCAGGTGAAGGTACGGATGAAGATCCGGAAATCGTGGAACAGATCACAGTCTCTGT
>CAMNGO010000120.1 GCA_946538445.1 uncultured Lachnospiraceae bacterium | reverse complement strand
ACTATGTTTACTATTCATCAGGAAATCCTTATGTATACGTATATGAGGACGGAGTAGCTAAAAGAACCTTTATCACTCTGGGGATCACCAATGAATCAGAGTACCAGGTACTGGACGGCATCACAACCACTGATAAGCTGGTTTCCAGCTGGACAGAAGATATCTATGACGGAGCCAGCGTTCGTATCATAGATGAAAATGGAAATATAGCAGCTGACTGATATCAGGAAGGAGCATGATAATGCAAAAAATAACCGAATTTGTCATCAGAAGACCGGTTACCACCCTCCTGGTAGTTATCAGTCTCATATTTTTCGGCATAATGTCCCTTATTAATCAAAAGATGGAGCTTATGTCAAACATCGATGTTCCGGTAATCATCATCACCACAACCTTTAATGGAGCGTCTCCCGAAGATATCGATGAGCTTATATCAACCCCTATAGAAGAGGGAGTTTCAGTTCTTTCAGATGTAAAAACTGTTCAGTCCAGATCCTCGGAAAACTATGGTTTCACCATAGTCCAGTATGAGTATGGTACTAATATAGACAAGGCTTATGATGAGCTGAAAAAGAAAATAGACCGGGTAAAGGTGGAATTTCCGGAGGGTGCCAAGGATCCTGATGTCCTTACCATGAATATTAACGAGCAGCCCTCCCTCAGCCTTTCTATAGAGAATCCTGCTCAGGATAATATGTATAACTATGTTGAAAATGATATTTCTCCTGAATTTGAAAGCCTTGGAACTGTAGCCAGTGTATCCCTTTCCGGCGGACAAAAGCAGTATGTAAGCATTGAGATAAAGCCGGATAAGCTCAGGCAGTATAACCTCAGCATGTCTACCGTGGCATCTACCGTTGCAGCGGCGGATTTCTCGATGCCTGCCGGAACTACTTACGTAGGAACACAGAAGCTTTCTGTTTCAACAGGTGAAACCTATGATATGGTAAAAGCACTTGAGAGCATCCCCATCACAACAGGAAATGGAAATACGGTATATCTCAGTGATATTGCAAGGATAAACTTAAGCCTGAAGGATAGGGAAGCTATCGGAAGATACAATGGACAGGATACCATCATGCTGGATCTCACCAAGAAACAGAGTGAGTCTGCGGTTTCCATGTCTAATCAGGCTAAAAATCTTATCAAAGAGCTGGAATCAAGAGATGAGAACCTGAAAATCCGTATAATCGATGATGATGCCGACAGCATCAGGAGCTCTCTTACCTCCGTTTTTGAGACCATGGTCGCAGCCGTTATCATCTCCATGATCATAATCATTTTGTTCTTTGGAGACCTGAAGGCTTCTCTTATTGTAGGAACTTCCATCCCTCTGTCCATTCTTACTGCGCTTGTATCCATGTGGGCAATGGGATATTCCCTTAATATGGTAACTATGTCAGCCCTGGTTCTCGGTGTAGGTATGATGGTTGATAACTCCATCGTTGTACTTGAAGCCTGCTTCAGGGCCATGGATAAGTATAGTACAGTAGGTTTAAAAACAAGACAGACTGCAGCCATTGAGTCTATACAAACTGTAGGTGAGTCGGTTCTTGGTTCAACTCTTACTACCTGCGTGGTTTTCCTTCCGCTTGGTTTCATGAAGGGACTCATGGGACAGTTCTTCGGACCCCTGGGTTTTACCATCGTGTTCTGTATGCTTTCATCCCTTATTTCGGCGGTTTCAATTGTGCCTCTCTGCTTTGTTATGTATAGGCCGAAGGAGAATAATCATGCCCCGGTACATAATATTATACAGAGAATGCAGGTAGCCTATCGCGTTATAATCGATAAGTTCCTTAACCATAGAGTTTTGGTGCTTATCATTTCAATAGCCATTTTCATCGCTTCACTGGGATTATTGAAATACATCAAGGTTGAGATGATGCCGGCAACCGATAACGGTAAGCTGACCATCACCCTGAAAACAAGATCCGGTCTCAAGATAGATGAGATAGATAAGATGCTGCATCAGATAGAGGATGTGGTTTCTCAGGATCCGGATACCAAAAGCTACAGAGTATCCTCAGGCGGTTCAGGCATCCAGTCCATGTATTACGGAAGCAGTTCTAACGTCAATGTGGAGCTTATCAAGAACAGGAGCATGAAGACAAAGGATAAAGCAACCTACTATCGGAAGCTTTTCGACGGTTTTCCGGATGCGGTGGTTTCTGTAAAGGCCGATAATTCCATGTCCAGCATGTCGACGGCAAAGGATACCTATGAAGTCATCATCCAGTCTTCAAACTACAAAAATCTGAAACAGGCCTCCAAGGAAATAGTGGAAGAGCTTCAGACAAGGAATGATGTTACGTCAGTACACTCGTCTTTGGAGAATGCGGCTCCCCTTGTCAAGATACATGTGGATCCTATAAAGGCTAACGCAGAAGGCCTGACACCGCAGACCGTCGGAAATCTGCTATACAATATGGTTTCCGGTAAAAAAGCCATGACCATGCGTATAGACGGACAGAACACCGATGTCATGGTTGAATATCCTAAGGATGAGTTTGATGATGTTGAAAAGATCAAGGATGTATTCCTGACAACTCCGAAAGGTGCGGAGGTACAGCTCAAGGATATCAGCGATGTTGTATTTGAGGATTCACCTGCTTCAATTTCAAGAGAAAACAAAAAGTATAGGGCAACCATAACAGCAAACTATACCACTAATGCAGACAACGGGTCCAGAATGCGTATCAATAATGAGGTTATCTCCAAGTATCTTACGAATGGTGTTACTATGGCAATAAATTCTTCCGATCAGTCACAGCAGGAAGAGTTTGCGTCCTTTGGAGTAGCGCTGGTTATCGCGGTTTTCCTTATCTGGGTAGTAATGGCAGCGCAGTTCGAGTCCATGAGATTCTCCTTCATGGTTATGACAACACTTCCTTTGGCACTTATCGGTTCCTTTGCACTTTTGTGGCTTACAGATGCATCTATCTCAATGGTTTCGCTCCTTGGATTTATGATGCTGGTTGGTACGGTTGTTAATAACGGTATCCTTTATGTAGATACCGTAAACCAGTACAGAATGGGTATGCCGAGGCGTCGTGCCCTTATAGAAGCCGGTGCAACGAGACTGAGACCTATCCTTATGACAACCCTCACCACTGTTCTTTCCATGATACCTATGGCTTTGGGTATCGGTGATAACGGTGAAATGATGAGAGGTCTTGCAATAGTAGATATAGGCGGTCTTACGGCTTCCACCATCCTGGCTCTCCTGGTACTTCCTATTTACTACACCGTAATGGATAAGAAGAAAAAGAATGTAGATATGGAGGTTCCGAGCGCAGGATACATGGAAGGTAAGAATCCGGCGGAATACTACCAGAAGAAAGCAGCGGCGGAATGGGAACGCTACGGCACACCTGACGATGACCCTACAGGTGATGAAGATTTGGAAGAGAAGCTGGAAGATAAAGGTGATTTTACCGAAGGCTTCCCGGACTGATTTGAAAAAGCACTGTTTCCACCATTGGTTTTAAGAATGGTACAGATTTTTAAAGAAAATGATGCTGTGATTCAAAAATCGGGCAGGAAACATTGATTCAGAAATGAAAATATCCCGGAAAAGCAGCTTTTTCGGGATATTTTTGAAGAGGAGATTTTAAATGAAACTGAGTGGAAAAAAACTGGCTGTAGTCCTGGTGGGGGTAATGCTTATGGAGTCAATTGCTCCGGCTGCGGTGACAGCATTGGCAGCCCCAAAGGCTAAGGTTGACAAGGCCCCCAAGCAGACCTCCTACGAAAGGGAAAGATCTGAGGAAGAATGGGCTAAGTTAAGAGATAACGTGCTGACCTGGGATGAGATAAGAGATCTTGTGCATGAATACAATCCTACCGTTTCTTCCTTATGGATAAACTACAGGGACAATGACAATGGCGGAACCTATGACCTTACCTACGATGATGTTATCAACAACATAGAGACTACTTACTCGAATTCAATCGGAATCAGTGACGCACAGGATGCTTCTGCCGAGCTTACAAGAAAAACTGCACTTGCAAGCGTTGATACAACAATTCAGAATTCCGACAGAGAGATAGTTACAAAAGGCTATCAGAAAACCGAGGTTCAGACAGCCGAAGCCATTAAGCAGAAGATAATCGGCATTTATACCTCAGAGCTTAACTCAAAGCTTTATGAAATCACTGTTAATAATGATAAGAACCTTCTTGAACAGGCACAGCGTAAGCTCCAGGTCGGAACCGGAACCGAGCTTGATGTTCTTAAGGCAGAGAAGACTCTGAAGGATGATGAAACAGCACTTCAGAAAGCATTATCCGACCAGATAAAGAACAAACAGACAGTACTTGTAAACCTTGGCTGGAGGTATGATGCGGAGCCTCTTATCTGTGCGGTTCCGGAAGTTACGGATGAAATGGTTAATTCCATCAACCTTCAGGAAGACATCTCCAAGGCCTACGGAAACAGCTACGTCCTCGCCATAGACGAGAAGAAGCTTGCATTGGCAGAAGGGGACGGTACCGCCAGCAGCGCTACCCTTACTCTGAGCAGCGATCAGAACCAGGTGCAGTCAGACATGACTTCAGTTTACAATTCACTCCTGACAGCCCAGAACGAACTTCTGAAGCAGCAGCTGGATGAGATGAACCTGACAGAGACCCTGAATCAGGTGACAAGAGGCTACGCTACCGGCTCCAACAGTGCAAGAGAGCTTGAGAACGCACAGTTTAATCTGGAAGCCTCCAAATTAAACACTGAGCTTAAGAAGTATGCACTTCAGTCAGCTTACTTTACTTACATATCTTACAGAGACGGTCTCGCCGGAACCGGAACCAACCAGACATCATAAAAAGCTGAGTTGACATATGTGGTGACCTTTAATCTCCTAAGATAGATAGGGGATGTTGAAAGGAAATATTGTCCTATTTCATTGAGCCGATTTGATTCAAGTTTATGTGACAGATGCAAAAAGGCTTCTATAGAGGTGAATTTATGAAGAGAAACAATATTGGGTTTGCAGCAGGCATTGCGTTGACTCTGGTTATGATGTCCTGCAATGCAGCATTGGCGGCATCAGACCCTAAGCCCGGAACCAGAACCCTGGTGCCGGTGCATGACCCATATACCGAGCAGCAGAGTCTCACCGGAGTGGACTCCCAGGGACGCCCCAACGGTATGGACGACGCCACCTGGGCAAGACTTCAGGACGATGTCATCGATTACGATGAGATTGTAAATCTGGTGGAGTACAGAAGCGTAGTTGCACAGCAGCAGTATGCCGCCATAGACAATATTGCCGTTGACATGAACACCATAGTGGACAGTCTGACCGGCTCCATAGAGGATTTAAACGGCGTTATAGCTGATCTTAAAGACAAAAAAAACAACACAAGCAATGCAGCCGAAAAGGAAGCCTATGATCAGTCCATAAAGATGATCAGTGCTATGATCAGCAGCAGTAAATCCACAGACACCCTGCATGTGGCAAAATCCAGCGCCGAAAGCGGTCTGACAAGCACCGTAAACAAGATAAAAATGAATACGCATGGCAGCAAAGTATCCGTTATTATCGGCATGAACGCGGCATTTATCGGATATCAGTCACTTGCCGAACTTGAAAAAATGTATCAGAAGCAGGTGGACATGTATCAGACAGTTTATGATGCAACACTCAGGTCCCGGGCTGTCGGCATGGCTACGGATCTTCAGGTGAAAAAAGCTGAGGCCGATCTCAAATCCTTCACGATAAACCTTAACAAGAATAAGGAAAATATGCGGAGCATACGAGATAAGATGGCCCTGATCCTCGGCTGGAATTCCTCCAACTGTGCCAATGTCTCCATCGGTGCCATGCCCCCTTACGATCAGGGATACATCTACACCAGAAATCTGGATAACGACATAGCCGAGGCCCGACTTCATAACGTTGCCTATGGTACAGCCCAGGGCACAGTAGACAAAAACATCACAGGCTATACAAAAACAGACATCAGCCGAAACGAAGCCCGTGAAAACCTCAATGTCTCCATGTCCGACCTCTACAACACCGTTATCAAAGCAGAAGCCGATAATGCAGCCGCCCAGGCAGGTTATGCCCTCGCGGCCAGACAAAAAGGCCAGGCCGAAAGAAGCTACGCCGTAGGAACAGTCGGAAACAGCGAGTACTCCGCCGCCCTGGTCCAGTACATCGCCTCCGAAGCAAAGGCCAACATGTCCCAAATCACCGCCTCCGCCGCCGTCCTAAATTACCAGGCCGCCCTGAAAGGTTTTGTGTGATCTCCCTAAAAAACGAAATAATATTTCTATGAATCCACCGAGGATGGTTCTCGACTACGAGAACCATCCTCGGTGGATTTATAGTAGCTTTCCGGCATGCACCAGGGAATTAG
>CAMNGO010000119.1 GCA_946538445.1 uncultured Lachnospiraceae bacterium | reverse complement strand
AGAAACAGTATTGAAAATCTGCGTTGCACGCAGAACAGTCGGTGCTCCGAAGATATTCTCTTCTTCATTCAGCCGCTTTATTTCTTCCCACGTTTTTCCCTCAGACCGGAGAGATACAACCTTGCGGAATTCCATAAACCAGAAAGAATGCTTTACAGCACCGGCGCTGTAATCTTTTCTGTTCATTTACGCAACTCTCCATTCTTATTGTACCGACCTAGCTGTACGTTTTTTGGTACTGTCAACCGGATCGGGGTAGATCTCCATGATGTCTTCAATGTTACAATCCATGTTCAGGCAGATCTTCTCCAGCACATCCACCATGACGTTGCCACCGTTCTGAAGCTTATTCAAAGTGCCCTGGCTGATACCAGTAAGCTCCTTGAAATCCTTCTTCTTCATGTCGCGATCAATCAACAATTTGAACAACTTCTTGTAAGAAACTGCCATAATGTTTTTTGCAAGCACTTTTTGCAGAAAAGTGCAAACCATTTTTGTAGGTTAGTGCAACTACATTTTGTAGGTAAATGCAATGGCTTCTGCCGACCGGATGTCAGCCGGCAGTTGACCATCACAGACATATAGCAAATAGAAATAATTACATTTATATCTCCATGGAAATGAGGTTTTACCACTCATTTTCGAATGGCGTCGGCTCATCCATGTGATTTTTAACAAAGGCATCTGCATCTTCATAGAGCCCTTCCTGAGACAGGAAGATCCATATGTAGCAGAGCTGTCTCTGGAGCATCCGGATCTTTTCACGAGCTGCTTCCGGTGTCTGTTTGTGGAGAAGTTCGTTTTCCTCACGCTTTTGTCGTTCTGCCTGTGTTTCGGCGGAACAGCCAGTGTGCTCCTGGAGATATGCGAGTTTCTGCTCCTTAGACATTCCTTTCGTGACGGCATCCAGTTCCTTATCTATTCTGTACACGTCCAGAAAATCAGGAGACAGATGAGACGGATAAGCGCAAGGGTACTTGGATGGCGGGGCTTCTCTGACACTGTGACCGGAAGCCACCCAACGGCGCAAGGCCTGTTTTTCATAAGGTGTCATCGGGGTCTTGAGCTCATATTTCTCTAATTCCATGGCATTGGTGTATGCGATGTCTTCACTTGTAAACTGGTATCCATCAGGGTCGGACTCAAACTTGTCCCATGGGAATACGTAGTCCGCCGGATACAGGTCATGTACATTGAAAGCTTTATATTTAGCCATTGTTTCCTACCTCCCGTGTGTTGATCTTCTGGAAAGCCTCGTTAATGCTGGATTCCCGCAGACGGTTATTGACGCCCGGAAACAGGATCAGTTCCACATGATGTGTCAACCGTCCAATGAGGGCAGTTGTCATTCTCTGGTCATACAGGACATTGACCCATTGCGAAAACTCCAGATTGGTGTTCAGGATCACAGACTTCTTTTCGTGGATCTCTGAAAGATAATCAAAGAGAAGCTGTGACCCGGTCCTGTCATATGGCACGTAACCGAACTCGTCCAGAATAAGGATCTCTGCCTTTCCGAGTTTCTTCTTCAGTGCACTCAGGGTGCCTTTTGACTTGCTTTCCGAAAACAGGTTGATCAGACCGGCGGTGCGGTAAAACGCAACCGGTATCCCCTCATTGCAGGCAGCAATACCGATCAGGACAGACAGCATGGTCTTTCCGGTCCCGGTGCCTCCATACATGATGATGTTCTTTCCGGCCCGGTAGTAATCCTGTTTCAGCAGGGATTGGAAAGATACCCCTTCCGGGAAGTCGATCTCATCTGCCCGGAACTGATCCGGCGTGTAGAGCTTGGGAAATCCGGCTGTGTTGAGCATCTTGGTGATCCGCCGTTCTTTACGGTACTGTACTTCGTTTGTGAGCAGGTTATACAGATACTGCTGATTGGTCTCTCCGTCCTGCGTCATCGCTCTTTCTGCAAGGTTTGAAGACAGCCTCAGTTGTTTACAGCACAGGGCAATCGATTCCTTCAGATCAGGCATTCATGATACCCCCTCTCCTGAGCAGTGCATCCAGATCTTCCAGATCACTGTGAAATGGTATCACGGTCTGTTTTGGTATGCTGTCATCATCAACAAGCGGAGGCAGCATCGGAACATCCGCATAAATGCGTCGGTACAGACTCTTCAGACTGTCAGGATCCGTGGCATGAAGCCGGATTGCTTCGTCCACCGTGCCAACAGCGGATGAAAAACCGGAGCGTTCGGTCAGTTCATAAAGGATCTTCAATATCCGGCCTCGTTCATTGCTTTCACAGGCATCCATATACAGCTGCATGCTTTGCGGCATCATGTCATAGATCCCGCTGTTTTTAAGGGAACGAGGTTTGCGGGCGATATATTTCAGGTAAGGGATCCAGTCCATGCTCTCCCTTTCATCGCCGTACAGGCGTCTGTGCCGGACGACCTCATGCAGGCTGCTGTCCATGACAATGACCTCGGAAGAAGTCAGTTCCAGACGGACAACATCCTCACTGTATGCAGGCGATGCGGAGTAGCGGTGTTTCCCCTTATCCAGCGTGAACTTCCCGTACTTATCCGTCCTTGCAGTGGTATACAGGGATGTATTGAACGGTGTTGCGGGGAGTGGAAGAAGTGCGGCCTTGTCTTTTTTGAAGATTTCAGAGATCATGCGATCCTGATCATCGTCATAATGCTCGCGCTCCATGTCCAGGTCACAGGCCAAAAGAAGCTCTGTATTCTTGACGGCCAGATTCTCGAATTCAGGGATCGGGACCAGTTCGTTACGGCGCAGATAACCTACTTTGTTTTCTACGTTCCCTTTTTCCCAGCCTGCTTCCGGATTCATAAATACCGGTTTAAAACGATAATGCTCGGTAAATCGCTGGAAGCGTTCCGTAACATTGCGTCCGCCACCTTTGATGATATCCGTGACTATAGTTCGGGTGTTGTCAAACCAGATCTCCGTCGGCACACCGCCGATGTACTCGAAGATCGCGATCAGCCCTTCCAGGAGGCATTCCATGTTTTCTCCGTAGTTCAGCTGAAGATATCCCCCGTTGCTATAGGGGAAACTCAGCACCAGATATTTTGCCTCATGATGGAGCTTCCCATTTTCATAGAAATCAGCAGTTCCGAAGTCGGCCTGCGCTTCACCGGGAAAGTGCTCGAGAGGCAATGCACCTTCCTGCCTTGAAAGTTGCAGTTCTTTCTTTTTTTCGGTGACGTAGGATACCAGAAGACGATAGCTGCAATCATATCCCTCGGCCTCTTTCTGAAGTCGTTTGTGTATGCGTTTTGCTGTATGGCGTTGTTTGCGTGGGGATTTCAGATCCGCAGTCAGCCAGCTGTCGATCAATGGCTTAAACGTATTCAGTTTTGAATTGTGTTGAACCTCCTTTTCAGGCGCTGGTGGGTCAGGATTAAAGTCTTCCATATCCACATACTTACGAACCGTGCGCCAGTCGAGGTTCATAAGGGCTGCAATCTCAGACAGATTTTTGCCTTGCTCGTAGTAGTAAGTTCTGATACGATGAATCTGATCCATTGTAGTCATACTCCTTTCCTCCTTGTATATATTGGCTGTTCACCAACTACAAGGATACAAAATGGTTAGTATGCCTGCAATGGATCTTTGCAATCCCAACTCAGGTGCTGCCACTCAACGCAGCCTTATCCTGGGACTTGCATCTATTTTTTGCAATCACCTACATTTTGTAAGTGCAATTACCTACATTTTTGTTTTGCACTTTTCTGTATTTTGATTTTACACTAAACATCTTAAAACCAGGTAAACCTAAAAAAACATCCCGCCACAGCTATGAAAGCTCGTAGCGGGATGTCGCATTTATAAACAAAAACTATACTATTTCCCATCCGGGAAACTGGTAAAATAATTACTTTCGACTTCAGGAAGGCCGTACTTCTCTTTTGCATCTGCAATGGCCCGAATCATAAATGCCATATTGCGGGCAAGGTTTCTCATCGTCTGAAGACCTTCCAGATCTTTTTTTACATCCTCTGCAGCAAATCCGTGAACCTGGTTCCAGTAGGTGCTGGAGGCAACCGGCATTCCACTGATGGTAAAATACTTGTTCAGGACATCAAAAGAAGCACTGTTTCCTCCTCGTCTGCAGCTTACAACAGCAGCGCCGACCTTCATATGCTTGGAAAATCCTGTGCTGTAAAATAAGCGGTCCAGACAGGCGATCAGACTTGCGTTGGGAGAACCATAATAGACAGGACTGCCAATCACCAGTCCATCTGCCTCCTCGAACTTCGGTGCAATCTCCCCGACAATATCATCAAATACACATTTCCCCAGCTTCTCACAACGGCCACAGGCGATACATCCCCGAACCTCTTTATTTCCGACATGGACTAACTCTGTTTTCAGCCCCTCGCTCTCAAAGGTAGTCATCATCTCTTCCAGCGCTGTCGATGTACATCCATGAATATGGGGACTGCCATTTAATAATAATACCTTTTTCATAATTTCAAATACCCTTTCTCTCTTCTATCGCTTCATTCTGCCAAGAGCCTTATCCAAGAGAGCCTTAAGCTGAGTCCACTCCTCATCGGATAAATCCAGACATCCTTCCATGGCTTCAGGCACTTCCAAGGCTTTCTCCTTCAGCGCCTCCCCTTCCTCTGTCAATGAGAGAAAGAGCTTGCGCTCATTGCTTTTAGGACGCTCCCGGCGAACCAGTCCCTGCTTCTCAAGCCTCTTTGTGAAAAGAGTTTCCGGCACCACCATCTCCTATTTCTTTTTCCCCGTTTTGGCTAAACGCAAAGCCTCATCGTAGGAGCATCCGTTTTGCCTGGCATAGGCCGTCAGTGCATGATCCAGATAGGGAAACTTTCTCGGATTCACGGGGTTCATACCTGATTCACACCAGGCCCTGTGATATAAGGCTTTAACCTTATTCTCATCAACATCAAATAAACCCATACTCTTACCATCCTTTCTGAATATCATTCTCTTTTTCTCTTCTTTTCACGTTCTGTCTGACTTCATCCCCTTGATCTCAGGAGATGTTATTCAGGAAATATCACTCAGGAAATGTCTCTCAGAAGATATCACTCGGAAGATATCACCCGGGCCAGTTGGGTTTTTTTCTCCAATTCCGACCTCTCCATCCTCCGGTAGAGCTGCCATATGATCCGGCACCGTTCTTCTCCCGGATCCTGGCAATGAACCTCAATCCCCAGCCGATCCGCCAGACTGTCCAGGCTGTAATCGCTGGCTGTCGGCAGATGGTTTTCAGCCATCTGGCGGGTATCGATGATATGATTGGAAAATGTCTTGCCCAGTACCATACCATAGGCGTCCCGGAGAAGGTCTGATTTTTCTTCGGACAGATCATGTCCCACCACAGGCAAATGTCCGATGAAATGGTCCAGGTCACAGATAAACTCTTCATAGTCTCTGATCACATCCAATCTGTCGATCGCATCGGAAGAAATGGTCATCTCATTATATTCATAATCATCGTCGCTTTCTGATTCAGGGATATAGATACGGGAAAATGTTTTCTTTTCTTCCCCATGGATTACTTTGATAACAAAAAGACGGATCCTGGTAGATTGGGGCTCATCCTCTTTTTCAGAATCTTTTTCATCCCTCCTGCTTACCACTTTCCTCCCGTCATCCATCTGACCTTCACAGCCGGACTGATTCTTCCCATCAAGTTGTACTTCACCGCCCACCTCCAGGTCCAGAACAGCATAAGATCCCCGGTATCCCTGCAGGGGAATCTCAGCCAGGTCATCCGGCAGGGCGAATTCCTTCATGTAGAGGTCTACCCAGATTGATCCGGGTGTACGGTTGTGGTTATAAGGATTCTCTGTGGGTTTCTCTGTAATGACTCCGTAAAAATATTTACCGGCTTCCATCAGGGCACCGATCAGTTCATTTTCTCTTCTGGGTATATAGCCAAGCTTCCTGCCCTGCTGGTCCAGGGCCATAATGGCACAAGGATCAAATTTATTATCCGGTTCCCGGAGAAAAGTGATCCGGCTTCCGATCTCCAGGTCTTCCACCAGTTCATCCGATCCTCCCAGGAATCGGGTTCCGACGATAGCCTGTTTCCTGAGATAGATTTCCTTCATGAAGGGAGATGTAACACCCAGGTCAGTATGAAGGACACCGGTCAGGGCCGTGCCATCCATATCCGGGAGGATTAATTCCTGCCGGTCTGTATTCACTTGATCATCACCATAACCCCGGTCTGTCATCTCTCTACCTCAACATCAGTTAACATCAGTTGTTCAACTGCTTTTTCAACTCTTCAATATACTCTGCCAGCTTCCGGTCTTTTTCCCGGGTCTGATCAATCTGGTCCCGGAGTCCGGCTCTCTTCTCTTCCACGGCCTCCTCATCATCCAGAAAAGCCTTCATGGTATAGGGATATTCCGATTGAATGTG
>CAMNGO010000118.1 GCA_946538445.1 uncultured Lachnospiraceae bacterium | reverse complement strand
TTCCCTTCACCATCGGCGGCGGAATCGGCCAGTCCCGAATCTGCATGTTCTTCCTCAGAAAGGCCCACATCGGCGAGGTCCACAGCTCCATCTGGCCCGACGACGTAGTTCTCGAGTGCGAGAAGAAAGGCGTAAGACTCCTCTGATTCCAATCGGGAGGGGGGATCGCACCCTTCCTCTCATACTTACCTGCTCCCTGCCTGGTCCGGCAGGGAGTTTTTTATTTCGGGAACACTTTCAATTCATCCCATTAAACCGTTAAATTGCCCAAAAAGGTTTAATTGTATACATGTATCCCGTAATTATTGTAAAAATTATACAATAAATCGTACATGAACAAAGTAAGGCTTCTCTATTTTGCCATATTGCGCTCCATTATTAGGCGTTTTATAATAGCAAAAAAGAGAAAGCAGGGAACGCTTTGTTGATTTTGCCCAATGGCAGATTCCTACAAAGCTTTCATTTACGCCTGTTATTGTATACAATAATACCCATATTACATTATTCGTATGGAATCGCAGGCACCACTGCAGGAAAACCAAGCACAAAGGAGGAAACGAAAATGTCATATGTTGATGAGATCCTGGAGAGGGTCATTGCCCAGAACCCCGCTCAGCCCGAATTCCACCAGGCAGTCAAGGAAGTTCTCGAGTCTCTTCGCGTTGTGATCGAGGCAGACGAGGACAAATACAGAAAGGAAGCTCTTCTTGAGCGCCTCACCACTCCTGAGCGCGTGATTCTGTTCCGTGTTCCGTGGGTAGATGACAAGGGCCAGGTTCAGGTGAACAACGGATACCGCGTACAGTTCAACAGCGCGATCGGCCCCTACAAGGGAGGTCTTCGCTTCCATCCTTCCGTAAACCTCGGTATCATCAAGTTCCTCGGCTTCGAGCAGGTCTTCAAAAATTCCCTGACCAGCCTTCCCATCGGCGGCGGCAAGGGCGGCTCCGACTTCGATCCCAAGGGAAAATCCGACAGAGAAGTCATGGCCTTCTGCCAGAGCTTCATGACCGAGCTGTGCAAACATATCGGAGCTGATACAGACGTTCCTGCCGGTGATATCGGTGTGGGTGGCAGAGAGATTGGTTTCCTCTTCGGCCAGTACAAGAGAATCCGTGGTCTGTATGAAGGTGTTCTCACCGGAAAGGGCCTTACCTATGGTGGTTCCCTGGCAAGAACAGAGGCAACCGGTTACGGTCTCGTGTACATCACCCAGGAATTACTGAAAGACAAGGGTATGGATCTGGCAGGCAAGACGGTCTGTGTATCCGGCGCAGGAAATGTAGCAATCTACGCAATACAGAAAGCCCAGCAGCTTGGCGCTAAGGTAGTGACCTGCTCTGACTCCACAGGATGGGTATATGATCCGGAAGGCATCGATCTAGATGCACTGAAAGAGATCAAAGAAGTGAACCGTGCCCGTCTTACAGAATACAAAAAATACCGCCCGAACAGCGAGTATCATGAAGGACGCGGTGTATGGCAGATCAAGTGCGATATCGCTCTCCCATGCGCTACCCAGAACGAGCTCTTCATAGAGGATGCAAAACAGCTGGTTGCCAACGGATGTATCGCCGTATGCGAAGGTGCAAACATGCCTACCACACTGGATGCTACCAAGTATCTCCAGGATAATGGTGTATTCTTCATCCCTGGAAAGGCATCCAATGCCGGCGGTGTGGCTACTTCCGCCCTTGAGATGTCCCAGAACAGTGAGAGACTGAGCTGGACCTTTGAGGAGGTTGATCAGAAACTCCAGGGCATCATGACCAATATTTACAAGAATATTAATGCTGCTGCAAAGCGCTATGGTAAAGAAAACGATTATGTAACAGGCGCAAATATCGCAGGTTTCGAGAAGGTACTTGAGGCCATGCTTGCACAGGGAGTATGTTAATACGTTCATAATTATTAAACTTCCTTAATAAAAAAGACACCAGATACCGATGCCGGGATTATGTAAAGCGGCAAAGGGTCTGGTGTCTTTTTTGTCTATTTATGATATGGGTGATTGTGCAGGATACGGTAAGCCCGGTAGATCTGCTCATATAAGATCATAGCAGTCATGGACCCGCTCATCTGAAAACGGGAGATGGAAAAAGCAATTAACTGATCCGAGGGTATCTCATCCTGCTTTGATCCATCCACATAAAAATGAACCTCTTTCCTGCCGGTGCTCTCCCACCTTCCGATCTGTCTGCTGAATTCTTCCGATCCCTGTGATGACCCGGTGATCATGTAAAAGCCATCCTCGGCTTGGGCCAGGCTCTTCTCCCATTCCTTCTCTTTCTGGATCTTATATAATTTAATCTTGGTATATCGTCCAAGGCGTTTTTCGTACTCTGAGATTGCCTTCCGGTAACAGGAAGGCATTTTTCCAGGGCAATATAAATGAATATGAAAATGCATGATTTCTTCTTTCTCTCTCTTATGTTATACTTTTGATATATTTTTTCTCATAGAAACGGATCGCAGGAGGAATACAAGGGTATGGAAACAAAGGAAAAACAGTCAATCGTAAAGACTATTGCGGATTCCCCCGTAGGAAGAAATGTGAAATATTTCATCCGATGGGCTATCATCGCTTATATCATAGGATTTCTGGGTGGAGCAATCGGCGGATTATTCGCCATGTGCATCACCAAAGTAACTCTGTTCCGTGTGGCACATCCATGGATGCTCTTCCTTATGCCCCTGGCCGGACTTCTCATCGTATGGTGTTATCAGGTGACAGGAGAAGGAAAAAACAGCGGCACCAATATGGTTCTCGCCTCCATATCAGCTGATGAGAAGATCACCGGCACTACCGGCCCTCTTATCTTTCTCTCTACCGTCCTGACCCACCTGGTGGGAGGTTCTGCCGGCAGAGAAGGAGCTGCCCTGCAGCTGGGAGGATGGATCGGATCCCAGATCTCCAAGATCGGTTTATTCCGACTGGATGAGAAAGAGAAGAAAATGACCATTATGGTTGGGATGTCTGCCGTTTTCTCCGCTTTATTCGGAACACCGGTAGCTGCGGCCTTTTTCAGTATGGAAGTCATCAGTGTCGGCATCATCTACTATGCTGCCATGCTTCCCTGCCTTCTGGCCGCATTTCTGGGGAAGGATATTGCTTTAAAGATGGGCATAGAGTATGATCTCTTCTCCCTTGGCGACATACCGAAACTGGGCTTTAGAACCGTGCAGCCTGTGGTTCTGCTGGGATTCCTTGTATCCATACTTGGAATATTGTTTATTATAATCCTGCATGGATTTGAACATAAATCAAAAGAGTGGATCCCCAATCCATATCTGAGGATCCTGGTTTGCGGAGGCGCTTTTGTCCTGCTGAGTGTCCTTCTGGGCACCACCATGTACAGTGGCAGCGGAATCAACCTGATAGAGCAAAGTATGGAGGGTGAGGTAAGGATGGAAGCCTTTCTTCTGAAGATTATCTTCACAACACTCACCATCGGTGGCGGTTTTAAAGGTGGTGAGATCATACCAACCCTTTCCATCGGCGCCAGCTTTGGAGCCGGCTACGGCAATCTGATTCATTTTGAACCGAGCCTTATGGCAGCCTGTGGTATGATCGGCCTGTTCGCGGCAGTGACAAACTGCCCCATCGCTTCCATTTTGCTGGGACTGGAACTCTTCCACGGAGACGGTATCTCCTTCTTTGCAGCCATCGTGTCCATCACATTCAGTCTGTCAGGATACTACAGCCTTTACGGAACTCAGAAATTCATCTACGGCAAATTGAAAAATGTGTACCTGAACCGTCTGTCCAATCATTAATCAGTGGAACGAAAGATTGATTTACGGTACCAACTGCCCCTTAGCAGGCGGATGAGGAAGATGCTTCCTCTGAAAAACAACTCGATGGTCATAGCCAGCCAGTATCCCTGGAGACCCAGCCGGGGCACCAGGAAGAAGGCAAGGATAATTCGCACTCCCCACATACTGCAAAGATTCATCACACTGGGAATAAAGGTGTCCCCTGCCCCCCGGAAGATGCCGGCACAGCAAAAAGAGGCCCCGTAAAAAGGTTCTGCAATGAGCTCCATCCTCAGAACCTGAGTTCCCAGTTTTGCCACTTGGGGGTCACTGGTAAGCAGTGAGAATATGGCAGGAGCCATAATAAACATAAAAACGGCAGCAGCCCCCATAAGCGTCATTCCGAGGATGACGATCAGCCTGGAAAAGCTTTTGGTCAGATCCTTGCGGTTTGCCCCGATGGTCTGACCGATGATGGTGGTCGCTGCTACAGCGATACCGTAACCGGGCATATAACAAAAGCTCTCGGCAGTAATGGCCAGGGAATTCGCCGCAACCGCATTGGTTCCTATCTCTGCAACGATTTTCGTAGCTGCAATATAGGCAGAGCACATAAAAAACTGATCCAGGGAGATTGGAATGGCAATCCTCGCAGCGGTTTCCATGGTATTTCTCTTCCATTTCCAGGAGCCCGGTTTCCGAAGATCCAGTTTTCTGTTCCGGAAACAAAGCATATAGAGCATGATCAGCGCAATGATAACATCGGAAAAAGCAGTGCCAAGTGCAGCCCCCATAACGCCAAGGCCGGCTCCGGGAATAGTCGCGGATACGGTACCGATCAATACGGTACGCTCCGGGAAGATCAGAAGCATATTAAAGAATACATCAAGCAGGCATACCATGGCGGACAGAATACCCGGTGTGCGCATATCCCCGCTTGCCTGCATCATACTTGAGGCTAACTGCCGCATCATCACAAAGGGAACGGAACAGCTGTAGATAAAAAAATAGATACCGGCATCTGCCAGAATCTCCTTCTGTCCTCCCAGCCAGCCCGGGAGAAATCGACTTACTCCTGCTCCCAGTAAAGCAATCCCAAGACCGATCAGAAGCAGCATACTGAAAGACTGGCGGAGCACATCCGTGGCATCCTCGTATCTGCGGGCTCCTACAAACTGAGCCACCTGCACCGAAAAACCGGTGGCCAGACCGATGGAGGTGCCACCGATCAGCCATGTGGAGGAAGAAACCAAACCAATGGCAGCTGTGGCATTTGCCCCCAGACTCCCAACCATGCCTGCGTCAATATACTGCATGGCAATGGAAGTGACCTGGGCCAATATAGCCGGAAGACTCAGGCTGAGCACGATCCATATCTGCTCCGGGAGGCTTCCTTTTTCTTTGTATAAAAATGTCTCAAATCCATGTTTTTTCATAACTACTTAACGCCAAAGACTGACACAGCTGGTCATCGCACCGGAAAATCCGGCTCTTTTCACATTTTCCAACATCTCTTCACTATCTATAAAACCCGCTGCCACATAACAGCCGGGATGTGCTTTCTGAAACCGCTCCAAAGTCCGGATCGCATAAAAAGCCGGACGAAGTTCGATCATATTACAATGGGTGTCACCCAAGGTACTAAATACCTGGTCCACAGCCAGAGAATCAATCAGGGCAATCCTCCTTATTGTGGGTAAGCCTTCCTTACTCATCATGGCCAGTTTCCGGTTGCTTGATCCCATAACGGCATCCACCTGGTAATAGTTTTTCAACATCTGACAAGCCGTTCGGTCCGCTCCAAGTCCCCCTACCAGTTCATGGTTTACCATAACTTTCTTGCCTGCCTTGTGGCAATAATCCGTCACACTCTTCAGGTTTCCGATATGGATGTTGCTCAAAAGCAGCCACTCCTCCCGGATTTTAACTGCCTGATTCAGATATCTGATATCCCTTACTGATGGTATCACATGGAATAATCCGTCATGGAACATGTCATTGCCTCCTGCCTGTTAAGAAAGTCCGAAAATGATTTAAAGATAATCTGATATCATTATACTTTATTTTTCCCAATCTTCCCACCATAAAATACACAGAAAAAAAGAACCGGCGTGGCTTAGCCATACCGGTTCGTGCAGTTGATTGTCACTACAGATTTCTTATGTTCCTCATGGGTTTCCCCTGCAGATAAAGTTCAAGTTCTTCATAGCCGATCTCCACGCTGGCAGCCATGGTATCACTGGAAGTTCCTGCAATGTGAGGAGTGATCGTGATATTATCCAGCTGCAGGTAAGGATGGTCTTCACTTAAAGGTTCTTCATCATAAACATCGATGGCTGCCCCACCGATGGTTCTGTTTTTCAGAGCTTCCACCAGAGCATCGGTATCCACGATCAGAGGGCGGGCTGTATTGATAAAATATGCGGTCTCCTTCATCTTGGCAAACTCTTCTTTTCCGATAAAATGATGGGTAAGATCGGACTGTCTGAGGTGAAGGGATACAAAATCCGACTCTCTGAGCAAGGTATCAAGATCCACATGCTCCACGCCGTCCGCCTGAATCTGTTTGATCTGCTGTTCATTGGCAAATGGGTCATTAACGATGATGGGGCATCAGAACCCTTTGAGCTTC
>CAMNGO010000117.1 GCA_946538445.1 uncultured Lachnospiraceae bacterium | reverse complement strand
CCACCACGTAGGTGAGAAAGATGCAGCTAATGGTGCACTCCATTATGTGCCTTTTACAGAGATTGTTCCAGAGGAAACAGAATCCGGACAGTTTTTATCATCGGAAGGCGGTAACAATATTTATACCAGATATGTTTTTGACATCTCAGAAGGGATAACAGGTGCCGGTAATACCAATTATTCTTACCGTGTTACTGAGGAGGGAAAGCTAACCCAAGCAGGTTGGATTAACAAAGCCGATATCTGTGATCCGTTATCTATTTCCAGTTTTCATAATCTGACTAACCCCGAAAACCTGAATAATGATAATAGAATTATTTATGATATTACGAAAAACTCTTCAGGATATACCGACATTTATTTTGATGATGGTATCCTGATAAATGCCAACAAAGATGGAAGTTCATCAATAAACTTACAGATAGGAGAAACATTCCAATTAAAAGCATATCGTTCATGGCAAATCACCGAAGGGACTAATTATTTTATTGAACCGGATTTTCATTTTGAAAGAGTATTGGGAGATTCTGTATTTGTAGATCAAAAAGGAATCATTACAGCTAAAAAAGAAGGATTTAGTGTCATCCGTATCACTTATGATGCGATTAACGTGGGTTATCTGGACTCTATGGATTACTATAATGCCACAGATCCCATCTGTGTTGGTATTGTAGCTGTGACTGTTGGTGGAAAAGATGATTCTACTTTAAAAACAGGCATCGAGTTAAAAGAATATGATACCATTTATTTTGATGAAATAGTTACTGAACCTTCTGGAAAAATAATAGAGACAGGAAAGACATATGCTGAGTATTCTTTTACCCCATCAGTCGACTCATCGGTAGAAGTACTGGAGGCTCCGGAATTAAACCAGGCCTTTAAAGGAAGATGGTCTTCTGAGTGGACATCTTATGAACCTGATTCTGCGGGCTGTTATACTGTCAGACTAAAACCAGGGAAAAGCATAATAAAAGTATCAAAAGGAGACATAGAGAAGTACCATGTTGTTCGTGCGGCAGGTTTAGGGATACATATTAAAAACCAGTCAGAGCCAGGAAATCAATTAGCAGTTGGAGATATTGCCGAGATCTCTTTCGAAGGATTATATCTCCCTGTACCAAAAATGGCAGCTGTTTATAATCCTGGATTGTTTTCATATTCTGGCACAGTCTATCCTTGTATAGAATATACCATTGACGGAGTACTTTATAAAGGCACTGCTGGACAGTATAATATTCGAAACAGAAATACACTCTATGTAGAGGCTGAAGAAGAAGGTGATTATTTACTCAAAAATGGACAGATCAATGAAGGATATATGGGAAGTAATAGTATAACCCATTATAACATTCCAGAAACAGGGTTGATCCGTAATTTTTCTGCTGTTGGAATTCAAGGAAAGTATTCTCAGCTCCCGGAAATACCACTTCATGTTTTATCAGCAAGAGAAGTTCCTGATAAGAAGAAAAATCAGTTAAGGAATCTTAATATTACTCATAACAGTACTACAAAACCATTTATTATTGATGGATATGAAGATATTTATTTATCAATTGATCGTCCAGGGGAAGATTATGATAAGAATACACTAGCAAATGTTAGTCCGGCTTTAGACTATTCTACGAAGGAGTTAGTTTATACAGAATTGGTAGGAGGGTGTTATCACAAAGAAGTCACTGTTTTTTGCAGATATAAAATTATTGGGGAAGATAAGTACTATATAAAATCATCTGATGGAGCATCATTTGACTTTACTTTGGATGGCTTTGAACCCAAAAATGAAACACAGGTGTTTGCAGAATTGATAATCGTACCAAAGGATAAAGGTATAGAGCCTGACACTCATTCTTTTCTTTTCTATTACAGTATAGCTGATAAGTATAATGTCGCACCATATCTTAGAAATTTGACTCCAATCCAAGAACCTTCTGAGAATTATGAGGAGGAAGATGGGCTACTTATCTCGGATCCGATTGATTATCTGACTCAGGAAGGAGAGGAAAAAGAGCTGGCATTTGGCAGGGGATTCCTAACTAGTGAAAATAACTATTCTATGTTAGTTCCTGATTCTGTGACATCGATAAGATTTGATACGGATTGGATACGGCCCAACTTCTATGGTAGTAACGAATATACCAAGGCAGTCATAACGGTCGATGGAAATGAGGATTTCTCTCAGGAATTGCATGGACCTGGGCCGGGGGAAGAGAATTCTGTTCTCACTGACCCCATCCCCCTAAATCCTGAAGGAGATAGTATTATCCGCTTTACTCTGACCTCGACAGAGAGCATCTTCCAGGACGTCACCAACGTCTACACCATCAGGGTCTCCAAGCATGGCAAGATTGCCAGGAGGAAGGTCGTTTTTACCTGCCCTACTGAGGATATTTCGCTTACTATTAAAAACGAGGCAGGCAAGAAGATGACTCCTGATGAAACAGGGGCTTATAATCTTATTGATGGGTCCTATAGCTATACCGCTTCTGTTGCTGGCTACCGTACTCTTACGGGGGAATTCACGGTGGTTACTTCACAGGAAGGGGACCAGATCGTGGAGATTCCGGCCCTGGAAGGACCCAGGAGCGTGGCCTTTACATTTGCCACCCAAAAGACGGAGCTTGTCATTAAAAATGCAAAAAATAAGCTGGTAGAACCGGAAAATGGAGTATATCTTCTGATCGGTGGAGATACCTATACTTACTATGCCTCTGCGAAGGGATACCTTACTCGTAAGGAATCCTTTGTGGTGGGGGATGAGGAAAACCAGACCATATCGATCCCTGCCCTGGAGGAGGCTGCTTATATCCCTAGAGGAAGCAAGGCTACCGTTACCATCGTGACGGATGAGAAGAAACTGATCAATGACTATGCCGTGCCCATGAACCTCACGGATTCGGAGATGGACCTGGTGACGGGCAAGAATTACGTGGAATACAACCTGGGCACCTATACAGCTCTCCATGCGCTCATCTATGCCCTAGATGATGACCAGGGGGTGGATTATACCTGCAGGAAAGGCAAACTTAAAGTCATCACTGACATGGGAGGCACATATCCCAAGGGTTCCTGGGTATGTGAGGTGAATGGCCATCCGGTGGCAGACCCATGGCTCTATCCTTTGAGTCCCAATGATAAGGTCCTGCTTTATTATAATAAGGGGTATGAAGGGATGACCCATGCCCTCTTCACGGAACCTCTCTATGAGGTACCGGAGGGAGACAGTGTAACCCTTACTCTGTATGGCCATCCGGTGGGAGAAGGTTCAGATGAATCTGTGCTTGACGGAGCAACCATCTATGTGAATGGGAGAGAGGCCGGGTCTACGGATTCTGCCGGTGCATTTACCCTGAAGGACCTGACCATGGCAGGAGGCCCGTATGTAGTTACCGCTAAGAAATTCAATGATAATGGAGAGAACATCCTCACTTGGAACCAGAGCATGATTGCAGTCCAGTCCAGGACGGATGGAAATCCGAGCAGTAATACAGTACGGTTCCGCCTTATCGGAGATAAGAAGCATGGGGATTCAGAACACACATCCTATGAGACATGGATCGCTACGGAAGAGATTCCTCTTAAAGATGGAACCAACACCGTCTGTGACATCTTCCTTAAAGCTATAACCAGTGCAGGCCTTGAACAAAGCGGAGCAGAGAACGGCTATGTTCGTATGATTCAGGCTCCGGCCTCACTGGGTGGATATACTTTAAGCGAATTCGATAATGGCAGCTCTTCCGGATGGATGTATACGTTAAATGGCATACATCCTCAGTATGGAGTTCTGGAACAGACTGTGGAGCCAGGTGATAATATCGTTTTCCACTATGTGGATAATTTCCATATCGAGGAGAACAACTATACCTGGCTGGAAGCCCTTGATGAGAATCCTCCGGGGATCATCCCCTACGCAGTGAAGGCCGTGGCAGACCAGATGAACAGCTTGCCAGCTGCATCCGGGATCACGCTTAAGGATAAAGCTGCCGTGGAGGCTGCCAGAAAGGCTTACAACGCATTAAGCAGTGAGCAGAAATCAAAGATCGATGCCGCAACACTTAAGAAACTAACAGATGCCGAAGCCAGGATTGCTCAGCTGAGCAAGGCAGAAGAAACAAAGAAGAAGGCCTCTGTAGTCAAGGTGGGGCAGGGTATTACAGTTGGTAACCTTAATTATAAAGTGACTTCTGTAGCGGCAAACAACCTTACCGTCAAAGTGACCGGCATGAAGGATAAGAACAAGGCTTCTGTAACCATTCCCGCGACTATAACGATTGAGAAGGGGAGCTATAAGGTAACCCTTATCGATAATAACGCATTTAAGGGGAGTAAAAAACTGAAGACGGTGACCATAGGAACCAATGTGAATACCATCGGCAAGAAAGCTTTTGCTTCCTGCAAGAAACTGAAGAAGATCACCATTAAATCGACTGTCCTTAAGAAAGTGGGAGCCGGGTCACTGAAAGGCATCCATAAGAAAGCCGTGATCAAGGTTCCGGCCAAGAAGCTGAAAGCCTACAAAAAGCTCTTTAAGAAAAAAGGACAGGCAAAAACGGTGAAGATTAAGAAGTAAAATAATGACAATCCATTTGGGGAAATTTTACATATTGTAAAAATATAGAAAGAATGATATTATAATACGGCAACCGTGTACAGGGTGGCTCTGACCTCTATCTTATATATAGAATGGAGGTGATGCTATGAAGAATCAATTTGACTTCAATGACTTGATGCAATTTGGTTTATTTGTAGTAGCATTACTGACATTCATGTATCTGATATGTCAGTAATGCGTTAAAGCATGAAAAAACCACCCTCGTCTTTGACAGGATAGGGTGGTTTTCCACATAATCCGAGGTCAACCACTCAGTGGCGGTTGCCTTTGTACTAGAATTATATCATATTAGGAAAAATCATACAAGAGAGTTTTGAGATGCTCCTGGAGAAAACGAAAGGGGAGGTGAGTAGGATGAGAGGCAGCCTTTGGCATAGTAGAAAAGAGCCCAACCAAAGGAATGCGATATATAGTACATTTGCGGTAATCTTTACGTGTATTTTTATGCTGACAGTTTCTATTCTTCCTGCCGGGCGTATTGAGGCTGCTGCCGCGCCAAAAGATTTGGATCCTTCGGTTGAGACAGTCATCCAGTCTGTTGGGAATCGTATACAGAGTACTATTCCTTCTCCCGACTTCAATAGTGTCTGGGAAGTAATTGATCTATACAGGAGTGGGTTGACAGTTCCTACCTCCTATGGGGATACATTTTATAAGAATACGATGACTTATCTACAGGATAAGAACTGGACATTGACTTCGACTAAGTATACAGAGTATGCCAAACTTATACTTGGCATGACGGCAGTGGGTAAGGACGCAAGAGATATTTCAGGTCATGATCTGCTTGCTTACTTGTCTGATTTCTCAAAGGTCAAACTACAGGGATTTAATGGTCCGGTCTGGGCGTTGATTGCCTTGAAATGCCATCCTGAGTATGAAATCCCTGTGGATGCAAATGTTTCAGAGCAGACTACAGAGGAGGGGTTGATAACTTATATCCTGAACCATCAGACTCCCAGAGGTGGATGGACATTGGTCGGAAATACCCCAGATGTGGATATCACCGGCATGACAATCCAGGCACTGGCCCCTTATTATGGAAAACGTGATGATGTGACACAGGCTGTGGATAAAGCTGTGGAGAGATTGTACCTGATGCAGCTGGAAACCGGTGGTTTTTCGACCATGGATGTGGAGACATCAGAGTCCTGTGCTCAGGTAATTGTTGCGCTGTCATCTATAGGAATTGATTGTGGTCAGGACGAACGTTTCAATTGCAATGGAAATTGGCCTATGTCTAGGCTGTTTGAATATTATCTGCCTGAGGGAGGTTTTATGCATGTCATGGCTGGGTCCGGAACCAATGGGGGAGGAGAAGCAGGTGCCTTGGATGGCATGGCCACTCAACAGGGTATGTATGCGGCGATTGCCTACCAGCGTATGCTGGAAGGGAAGACAGCCCTTTACGACATGAGTGATATTGAGATTTCTCCGGGTGAGGAAGTGGAGCCCCCCAAACCTGACGTTACCACGGAGAAGCAGGAGGATACCACTAAGTCTTCCTCTGCCACAACCCAGACAAAGAAGAGCAAGACCAAGAAGAAGGTCAAGGCTCTCTATCTGGATTATAAACAGATTTCTCTCCGGAAGGGGAAGACCCGGACCTTAAAAGTAACGGTATCTCCCGCGGATGCCAGTAATAAGAAGGTCAAGTGGACCTCTTCCAGCCCTAAGGTGGCCACTGTCACCCAGAAGGGAAAAGTAAAAGGAATAAAGGCTGGTAATGCCACCATTACGGCAACAGCCAGGGATGGCAGCAAGAAGAAGGCAACGTGCAAAGTAATTGTATACAGTCTGAATTCCGGGAATAAAAAGACTACCTCCGGAAATTCTGGAAACACTGGAAGTTCCTCTTCCGGTAACTGGTATAACCGACAGAC
>CAMNGO010000116.1 GCA_946538445.1 uncultured Lachnospiraceae bacterium | reverse complement strand
TCAAAGGACATGTTGCCTTTCTGGGTGGCCCTCTTCATTTTCTTCCGGAATTGAAGAATGCATTTATCCGTACTCTGAACCTGGATGAGGAACACATCATCGATCCGCCCCACTCTCACCTGTTTGCTGCCAGCGGCGCTGCCATGAATGCAAAGCAGTACTGTGAGATGCAGCTCCAGGATCTCCTGGACGATCTGTATTCTGATATACAGCTGACAGTGGAAGTAGACCGTCTGGAACCTCTCTTCCAATCCCAGGAAGAATATGACGAATTTACAAAAGAGCATAATCAATTCAAGGTGAAAAGAGGTGACATCTCCACATACAAAGGAAAATGTTATCTGGGTATCGATGCCGGCTCCACCACCACCAAGATTGCCCTCATCGGGGAAGACGGCTCTTTATTGTTCCATTTTTATGACAACAACAACGGCAGTCCTCTCAAAACCACCATGCGTGCCATCAAAGAGTTGAAAAAGCAGTTGCCGAAAAAGGCTGTAATTGCCGGTTCCTGTTCTACCGGATACGGGGAAGCTCTTTTGAAATCCGCCCTGAAGCTGGATCACGGTGAAGTGGAAACCATGGCCCATTATTATGCTGCCGCCTTTTTTGAGCCGGATGTGGATTGCATCCTGGACATCGGCGGTCAGGATATGAAATGTATCAAGATCAAGAACCAGGCTGTGGATAATGTTCTGTTAAATGAAGCTTGTTCCTCCGGATGCGGTTCTTTTATCGAGACCTTTGCCAAATCCCTGGATTATTCCGTTCGTGATTTCGCTAAGATCGCACTCTTTGCAGAATCACCCATCGACCTGGGATCCCGCTGTACTGTCTTCATGAATTCTAAAGTAAAGCAGGCCCAGAAAGAAGGGGCATCGGTTGGTGATATCTCTGCCGGATTGGCTTATTCCGTCATTAAGAATGCCATCCTTAAAGTAATCAAACTTACAGACCCCAAACAGCTTGGGGAAAAGATCGTGGTTCAGGGAGGTACTTTTTACAATGATGCGGTCCTCCGTAGTTTTGAGCGGATCTCCGGCTGCAAAGCGGTCAGACCTGACATCGCCGGAATCATGGGTGCCTTTGGAGCGGCCCTGATTGCCAGAGAACGAAGTGATGAGGTGGAAAAGACCTCCATGCTCTCCCTGGATGAGATCATCAATCTTAAATACACCAACTCCATCAGCAGATGTCAGTTCTGTAATAACCATTGTCTGCTGACAATCAATGATTTCGGAGATAACCGACGTTTTATAACCGGTAACCGATGTGAACGCGGTCTCGGAATCCAGAAAAAGAAAAATGAGATTCCGAACCTCTATGATTACAAATACAAGAGAATATTTGCATATAAATCTTTGCCTGAGGAAGAGGCAGTCCGGGGTACCATCGGTATCCCCCGGGTCCTGAACATTTATGAGAATTACCCCTTGTGGCATACGTTCTTTACAAAACTTGGCTTCCGGGTTGTAATCTCCCCGAGATCCTCCCGCAAGATCTATGAGATGGGGATCGAATCCATCCCAAGTGAGTCTGAATGCTATCCGGCAAAGATTGCCCACGGGCATGTTATGTGGCTTCTGAAAAAGGGAATCACTCAGATCTTCTATCCATGTATCCCTTATGAACAGAACGAAACCGTTGACTCCAACAACCACTACAACTGCCCTATCGTAACCTCCTATGCCGAGAATATCAAAAATAATATGGAAGAACTGAGAGATCCTTCCATACGTTTTATGAATCCTTTCATCGCATTGGACAATAAGGAAGCCCTCAAGTCCCGCCTCTATGATGAACTGTCGGTTTACTTTGATGTGACCCGGGAAGAAATCAATGAAGCAGTGGATGCCGCTTATCAGGAAGCCGACCAGGTACGTAATGATATCCGTACCAAAGGAGAAGAAACCCTGGCTTATCTGGCAGAAAATGGTGGTATGGGTATCGTACTTTGCGGCAGACCATATCACATCGATCCGGAGATCAACCATGGTATCCCGGAACTGATCACTTCTTACGGGATCGCGGTATTGAGCGAGGACTCTATCAGCCATCTGGGTAATGTGGAGCGTCCTCTCATCGTCTCTGACCAGTGGATGTACCACTCCAGATTATATGGTGCGGCAAATTACGCAAAGAAAAACAAACAGCTGGAGGTTATTCAGCTCAATTCCTTCGGATGTGGTCTGGATGCCGTTACCACCGATGCCGTGAATGATATCCTGTCCAATTCAGGACGGATCTACACGGTTCTTAAGATCGATGAGGTAAATAACCTGGGTGCCGCCAGAATCCGTATCCGCTCTCTCATTGCTGCGGTACGTATCCGCAACAAACGCCACATCGAGCCCAAGATCGTGCCGGCCAGCATCAAGAAGGTGGAATTCACCAAAGAGATGCGCAAGGATTACACCATCCTGGTTCCACAGATGTCTCCGATCCATTTTAACCTGCTGGAACCGGTATTCCGGAATGCGGGCTACCATGTGGATGTACTGCCACAGATGGGCAGACAGGCTGTGGACGCCGGATTGAAATATGTGAATAATGACGCATGCTATCCTTCCCTTATCGTGGTCGGACAGATCATGACAGCCCTTACTTCCGGAAAATATGACCTGAACAAGACGGCCATCATCATCACACAGACCGGCGGTGGCTGCCGTGCTACCAATTATATCGGCTTTATCCGCCGCAGTCTGGCGAAGAACGGCTATGGACATATCCCGGTCATCAGTCTCAGCGTGCAGGGCATCGAGAAAAACGAAGGGTTCAAATGGACGGTTCCTCTGGTTCACCGGTTGCTCCAGGCAGTCATCTACGGAGATCTCTTCATGCGCTGCCTCTACCGGGTAAGACCATATGAACAGGTAAAAGGCTCTGCCAACCGCCTTCATGATATATGGGAGAAACGCTGCATCAAAGCTCTGGAGAAAGCGAACTACTTCACTTTCCGTAAGAATGTGAGACAGATCATCCATGATTTCGATTCTCTGCCTATCACGGACGAGGTAAAACCAAGGGTCGGTATCGTCGGAGAGATCCTCGTAAAGTTCCTGCCGGATGCAAACAACCATCTGGTGGATCTGTTGGAATCCGAAGGTGCGGAGGCTGTCATGCCTGACCTGTTGGACTTCATGTTCTACAGCCTTTATAATGCCAACTTCAAATCGGAATTTCTGGGAAAATCCTCCCGGGCAGCGAGACTTTGCAATCTTGCCATCAATGCCATCGAGGTATATAGGGGATTCCTCAGAAAAGAACTGGAACGCAGCAATCGATTTGATGCACCTCCTCATATCAAGGAACTGGCTACTTATGCAGATCCTATTGTTTCTCTTGGTAACCAGACCGGTGAGGGATGGTTCCTTACAGGAGAGATGGTTGAACTGATCAAAGGTGGCGCTGCGAATATCGTATGTACCCAGCCTTTTGCCTGTCTCCCCAACCATGTGGTGGGTAAGGGAGTTATCAAAGAACTCCGCCGGGTATATCCGGAATCAAATATCGTGGCCATCGATTACGATCCGGGTGCCAGTGAAGTAAACCAGATTAACAGGATCAAGCTTATGCTGGCAACGGCCCAGAAAAAACTGCAGGAGAAATAAAAACGTAGAAGAATAAAAAAGAAGAGATTACACCAAGCATACATAAGGGTGGTGTAATCTCTTCTTTTATATTTTGCGTTTATCACAATTGACGGATATTAATTTATTTTATATTTTTTCAAATAGTCTAAAGCCTGTTGGGCGGTGTTGGCCAGGTAGCGGATGACTTCCACAGGGTAGTCTCCCACTGCTGTTTCGCCGGTTACCATGATGCTGGATGCCCCGTCTGTTACGGCGTGGAAGATATCAGAGACTTCAGCGCGGGTTGGCACAGGCCGGGTCTCCATACTGGCTAGCATCTGGGTCACTACCATAAAGGGAACTTGTGCCTCCCTGCAGATATCTGAGATTTCTTTCTGGACCCTAGGGAGTTCCCAAAGGGGCATACTGTTGCCCAGATCCCCTCTTGCGATTACGATCTCATCGGCCAGATCCAGATAATCCCGGATCCTTTCTACTCCTGACATGCTCTCAATCTTTGCCAGGAGGGAGAGATGACTGCAACCAGTCTCTTCTATGGCTTTTCGGACTTCCAGTAGGTCTTCTCTGCTTCTTACGAAGGGCTGCATGATGCCTGTCACCCCGTAATCCGGAGCATTGATCAGATTTTCCATATCCTGTCTGGTCAGTACAGGGGTTCGAATCTCTTTCCCAGGCAGTGCTATGCTTTTCCTTGCCTCCAACCTGCCCCCTCGCAGGACGGTACACAGACAGGCAGAGGCGACCTCCAGCAGGATCTTCCCATCATCCATCAGGACGGTTTGTCCGGGGGTAAGATGAGGGAATACTGCATCCGGAACCGGTATGCCATCAGGGCCCAGGCAGACCTTATCACCATCAGCCAGCATAAGAGTTTTTTTTAGATTTCCGATTCTAAGTTCAGGACCCTGCATATCAATAAGCAGATCAGGGGAACTTATCCCGGCTTCCATAGATGCCCTGTGATACAGATCGATCATCTCAGATGCATCCTTTAAACTGGTGTGGGAAAGATTCAAACGCATCCCGGTCATGCCGGCCCGGAACATCTGTCGTATTATATCCACATCCAGACAAGCCGGACCTATGGTACCGTATATTTTCACTTCCATACCCCCTCACATGGTTGGTTTATGATATGATTTCATATCTGCCCTCTCTTCTTCGGGGGGCTTTTGGTTTCTGGTCGGAATAACCCAGGGTAATCATAGCCAGCATTTTGCCTTTATCGGGAGCAAATTTCTCCCTGAGGATCACATCCATCTCCGCCTCAATTGGTCCCGTAAGCCAGCAGGAAGAGATACCTTTGGAATATGCTGTCAGCAGCATATTTTCAAGGGCAGCGGCAACACTTTGTACAAACTCTGTTTCTTTCCTCACGTAATCTGCATCATCCTTCAATAAAAAGGCCAGAATACAGCAGGGAGCATTCCCCATCATGCTGATAAACTGTTTTGTCTCAGCCACAACCTGAGGATATTTTTCAAAACGTGCGGTGAGGGAAGGTGTTAAGATCTCTGCGGCCCGGGCCATAATGTCTTTCACTTCCTGAAGTTTCTCCTGGTTGGAAACCGCTACAAAATACCAGGGCTGATAGTTGGATGCATTGGGAGCCATCAGTCCCGCTTCGATGATCTCCCGGATGTCCTCCTCTTTGATTGGTCTTCCATCATATTTTCTGACAGATCTTCTTCCGTAAATTGCTTCTTTTATATCCATAGTTTTCCTCCTGAAATTGTGTTTTAAAATACTTCCTGGGCAATCATTTCAAGCCCGTCTTTCTCGCAGGCTTTTGCGCTGAATTCGATGACGTCCAGCTCTTCTTCCGTGAGGGGCCTTTTCACCCTTGCGGGATTCCCAAGAATCAGACTCCCATCCGGGAACTCCTTGTTGCCGGCGATCAGGCTTCCGGCTCCTATAAGACAGTTCTTGCCTATCTTGCTTCCGTCCATAATGATGGAACCCATGCCGACGATGGTATGATCCCCGATCTGGCATCCATGGAGTATGGCATTGTGCCCCACTGTAACATAATCCCCTATGATGGTTGGATTTCCTGTGCTGCAATGGATCGTACAGCTTTCCTGGATATTGGAATGTTCCCCTACGACGATCTTGTCATCGTCGCCGCGTAAAACAGCGAAGAAAAAGACAGTGGAGTGTTCTCCTATGGTTACATCTCCCACCAGAACAGCCTGTCTGGAGACAGATGCGGTCTCTGCGATCTTTACATTCTTGTAGTTACTCATGAAATCCCCTCTCTGTAAGTATGAGATACTTCTTTTAATAATCTTGCTGCATCTTCTATTATCATACCATAAAGATCCCCTGGTTTCTATGGATAAAAACAGGGTCACACCCTTATCTTTATACATAGCAGATGCTGCTGCATATAAACCGGGGGTGTGACCCTTGCTGAAAATGTCTTATTTATTTTTGAGGTCCGGCTGCTACAAGTGCTCTACCGGCTTCATTGGTCTCAAAGTTTTTAAAGTTATCGATAAATCTGCCGGCAAGATCTTTTGCTTTGTCTTCCCATTCCTTAGGATCTGCATAAGTATCTCTCGGATCGAGGATGGCAGGATCTACCCCTGTAAGCTGGGTTGGAACTTCAAAATTGAAGTATGGGATGGTCTTGGTCGGTGCATTCTTGATGTCTCCGTCTAAGATGGCATCGATGATACCACGGGTATCTTTGATGGAGATTCTCTTTCCGGTTCCGTTCCAACCGGTATTTACCAGATAAGCTTTCGCTCCGCTGACTTCCATTCTCTTGACCAGCTCTTCCGCATATTTTGTAGGATGAAGCTCCAGGAAGGCCTGACCGAAGCAAGCGGAGAAAGTAGGAGTCGGCTCGGTGATACCACGCTCAGTACCGGCAAGCTTTGCAGTAAATCCGGAAAGGAAGTAGTACTGAGTCTGTTCCGGAGTCAGGATAG
>CAMNGO010000115.1 GCA_946538445.1 uncultured Lachnospiraceae bacterium | reverse complement strand
TTACTGTATGAACATCCTTATGAACCTCATGATGCTCTCCCTGGTCTTTGTCATGCTTTCCATGAGTCAGGCAAGCGGGGAACGTATCTGTGAAGTACTTACGGAGGAACCGGATATCGTCAATCCGGAGAATCCCGTCTATGAGGTTGCAGATGGAGGAATCATCTTTGACCATGTCACTTTCCGATATAATGAAAACAGTGAGAAAGCTGTACTAAATGATATAAATCTTGTCATCCAACCTGGTGAGACCATCGGGATCATCGGCGGAACCGGCAGTTCCAAATCCAGTCTGGTGAACCTGATCAGCAGACTGTACGATGTTACCGAGGGCAGTCTGAAGGTGGGAGGCCGTGATGTAAGAGAATATGATATCGAGACCATCCGTAATGAGGTTTCGGTGGTATTGCAGAAAAATGTTCTCTTCTCCGGGACGATTCTGGACAACCTTCGCTGGGGGGACAAGAATGCCACGGAAGAAGAGTGTATCCGGGCTTGTCAGCTGGCCTGTGCCGATGAGTTCATCGAAAAATTGCCGGATGGTTATCATACATATATCGAACAGGGCGGTTCCAATGTGTCCGGCGGACAGAAACAGCGCTTATGTATTGCCAGAGCCCTCTTGAAGCATCCGAAGATCCTCATCCTGGACGACTCTACCAGCGCGGTGGATACTGCCACGGATGCCAGGATAAGGAAGGCATTCCGGGATGAGATCCCGGATACCACAAAACTGATCATTGCGCAACGTATATCCAGTGTCCAGGATTCCGACCGGATCCTTGTCCTTGAAAACGGGGAGATCAACGGTCTTGGAACCCATGAAGAACTGATGAGAGATAATGAGATATACCGGGATGTCTACAAATCCCAGAACAGGGATACTTCCTCGGAGAAAGGGGGCATAATCGATGGCAGAGAAGAATAGTTATACCCCTCCCCGAGGTCCGGGAAGACCCAGAAGAGGCATGATAGGCAGGGGGCCTAAGCTGGAGAACCCCGGTCTGCTTATAAAAAGGCTTCTGGGCTATGTCATGAAAAGATATGGACTCCAGTATGGAATCGTTATCTTCTGTATCATCGTGTCCGTTCTGTGCAATGTACAAGGGACCATGTTCATGAGAACTCTGATCGACCAGTACATCACTCCTATGCTGATGGACCATTCCCATGATTTCTCCGGATTGAACCATGCGATCCTGCGGGTGGCTTCTTTCTACGCCCTGGGAGTGTGTGCTTCATTTGTGCAGCAGCAGATTATGATCGTCGTAACCCAGGGGACCATGAAGAGTCTGCGTAAAGATGTGTTCAACCACATGGAGAGCCTTCCAATCAGATATTTCGACACCCATGCTCACGGAGATATCATGTCTGTCTACACCAATGATATCGATACCTTGCGGCAGATGATTTCTCAGAGTATCCCACAATTCATCAACAGTGGAATCACCATTATCAGCGTGGTTGCATGCATGATCGTACTGAGTATTCCTTTGACCCTGGTTACATTTGCCATGGTGGCTGTCATGTTGTTCTGCTCCAGGAAACTTGCCGGGTTTTCGGGCGGCTATTTTATGAAGCAACAACAGGACCTGGGCAAGGAAAACGGTTTTATCGAGGAGATGCTTTCCGGGCAGAAGGTAGTGAAAGTATTTAATCATGAGGAAGAGAATATACAGAAATTTAATGAGTTAAATGACGGCCTTTATGAAAGTTCCAACAATGCTCATAAATTTGCGAATATCATGATGCCTGTCAATGCCCAGCTGGGTAATATCTCTTATGTTATCGTAGCGATCGTTGGCGGCATCCTGGCCATCACAGGTTTTTCCGGACTGACTCTCGGGGAACTGGCCAGTTTTCTGACTTTTAACAAAAGCTTCAATATGCCTATCAACCAGATCAGTATGCAGATCAATTCTATCGTCATGGCACTTGCCGGTGCAGGGCGTATCTTTGATCTGATGGACGAAAAGCCTGAGACGGACGATGGATATGTGATGCTGGTTAATGCTCACATCGATGAGAATGGAGATATTCACGAATGTCAGGAACATACCGGCAGTTGGGCATGGAAACATTATCATAAGGATTCCGATACTACGACCTACGTGAAACAGGAAGGAAACATCGAATTTCTTGGGGTTGATTTTGGATATGATCCCAGGAAGATCGTACTTCATGATATCAGGATGTATGCCAAGCCCGGTCAGAAGATTGCTTTTGTGGGTTCTACCGGAGCGGGCAAGACAACCATTACCAATCTGATCAACCGGTTTTACGATATTCAGGACGGTAAGATCCGCTACGACGGAATCAACATCAATAAGATCAAAAAAGCAGATCTGAGGCGGTCGTTAGGCATGGTTTTGCAGGATACTCATCTCTTTACTGCCACAGTAAAAGAGAATATCCGTTATGGAAAACTGGATGCCACGGATGAAGAAGTATATGCTGCTGCAAGACTTGCCAATGCGGATGAATTCATCCGGCGTCTGCCACAGGGATATGATACCGTACTCCGGGGTGACGGGGCCAACCTGAGCCAAGGACAAAGACAGCTCCTCGCCATAGCCAGAGCGGCCATCGCGGATCCGCCGGCACTGATTCTGGATGAGGCCACCAGTTCCATAGATACCAGGACGGAGAAGATTATCCAGGAAGGCATGGATAAACTGATGGAGGGTCGGACTACTTTTGTGATCGCCCATCGTTTGTCTACTATCCGAAACAGTGACTGTATCATGGTTCTGGAGCAGGGACGTATCATTGAGAGAGGCAGCCACGAAGAACTCCTGGAGAAAAAAGGAAGGTATTATCAGCTGTACACCGGTAATCTCGTGCTGAGCTGATATGACGGGACGGAGTTGATGACATAAAATTCCATTGCGGCGCTTATAACTATTTGTTATACTTAGGGTGATTTAGAAATATAACAACAATTATCCTTATATTATCATAGGAATGAATTATGAGAAAAATAATGTTTATCGGCCGCAGCGAGTCCGGAAAGACCACGTTGACACAGGCGATGAAAGGAAACAGCATCACTTATCACAAAACCCAGTATGTGAATCATTTTGACGTGATCATCGACACTCCCGGTGAGTATCTTCAGACCAAGAACCTGATCTCGGCTCTGGCCTGCTTTACTGCTGAGGCGGATGTCATCGGTCTGCTGATGGATTCCACTGAGCCCTATTCTCTGTATGCCCCTAATCTGACTCCGGTATGTAACCGCGAGGTGGTGGGAGTGGTCACGAAGATCGACCATTGGGCTGCAGATCCGGAACAGGCTGCCAGATGGCTGAGACTGGCAGGCTGCGAGAAGATTTTCTATACCAGTGCTTTCACCGGGGAAGGAATTGCTGACATCATTTCCTATCTGAAGGAAGAGAGGGATGTTCTGCCATGGGAAGAAGTCAAAGCCCAGTATGATGAATTGGGATTTGGTGCCGGTGAGAAAGAAAAAGACAGCAAAAGATTCCATAATATATAAAAAGAGTTACATTTACAAGACAGCATTCCTGAATTATAATCTAGATTAGCTATTTTATGAAATGGGTGAAGGAGGGTTTTCTTATGAGAGGTTATGAAGCAGCACAGATATTAAAGGAAAAAGGGATCACCATCGACCAGGTTCGCGAGGAGATCGCTTATCGAAAAGAATCCGGCGCCTTGAGCAATGCCCCGCAGAATGAAGCGTTTATGAATATGACTCTGAATGAAATACTCCGTATTCAAGAGATGTGGGAGATCTAGTCCCGGATATTGATTATGAGGAGATTACACGCGTCGACATGCCGCAGAGTTGCCAGAGATACCTTGAAGGGCAGATGGTGGGAAGCTTCCCTGACGGGGTTAGGGGCTTCTTTATTGGGAGTATTTACCAACCCGATAACCGGAGTCCTGAAACTGATGGTCTTTACTGCAATTCTGTTGGAATTTTGTGAAGGAGTACCCTTTTACAGACTTCTGATATACACAGCCTGTCTTATCATTGCACTGATCTGGGTTTATGTTGGAAGTTTCGTCCGCCTGGGCTATCTGGATTACAATCTGGCTCTGCTGGACCGCCGTCAGGTCAAAGAGGGTGTCCTTTTCGGAGCTACCACCATATGGTGGAACAGCGTACTGCTTCATCTGGCGATTCTCTTTCGAATCGTGATTGGGAGTATTTTTTTGCTGATTCCGGGAATTGTTACTTACTATAACTATGCCATGGCTCCTTTCCTGATGGAGGAGAGAAAGAGCATGACGGTAACGGAAGCTATGAGGATGTCCAAAGTGAAGATGAAGGGACATCGCTGGGAATTCTTCTGTCTGCGAATAAGTTTTCTGGGCTGGAAGATTCTGGGATTCCTTACATTGGGTATCGCTTTTTTCTGGATCAATCCGTATTATTCTCTCTCTGAGACTGTATTTTTTAACGAGTGCTCCGGGAGGGCAGAAGTCATGTATGGCAGATCATAATATTGACCTTTTAACCGGCAGGTTTTTCCAAATGTAATGAGGAAATCTGCCGGTTTTTGCGGTTAAAAATGTACTTGTCACTACTGGTATCTTTTGCTAGAATAATAACGATTGATTTGTCGGAACGAGGACATAGGAAAAGAAATAATTATAGGAATTGAGAGGCTTTTAGAGATGGAATTATTAGGAATTACTTTGACAGACAAGACAGAAAAATTATATACGGATATCGTGGATGATCTGATCTATCCGGTGAGAGTACTCGAGATGGATCCGGACAATTACGATGATTGTACGCATCCCGTATCCATGGACACCGGAAAGAAGGAGTTTGTGATCAAGGTGGACAAAAATCTGGAGCAGAATCTTTTCGAGAATGCGCTGATCCGTGACGCTATCTACTGCCATCAGATGAGCTCCCAGGCTCCGGTCTTAAGTGCTACATCGGAAGCGGACAAAGACGCGGCTCAGGTTGCCATGATGATCAGCTCGGTTATCATGGATATTGATGTGGAGAATGTTCTGAGAAAGAACGATATGCATATTGATGATATCGATACCATGAGACTCAGCGACCTGTTTGGTTTCCTGAAATCAGGCATGAATGATTACAACCGTCCTCTCTATAACAATCTGACAGGATTGCAGATTACCTTGCTGTATTTTACCACTTCCAAGAGAGACAACATCCAGCAGATTATCGAAACGTTCTACCTGTCGGATCCGGATGCAATGTCTCAGATCGACAAATTTGTCGAGATCATCGATAAATACGGAGTAGATGATAACCGCTCCATGATGCGCTGCATGAGAAAAATGGTTGCTGCCTGTGGGATGAAGGGCAGAATTAACATGGAATATGACGGTCGCATCACCACAATAGATTAACCGACAACAGACGATAAAACGGGTAAGGGAATGTATGAACAGACGGGAATTATATGATTTATTAAAAGACGGTCCGGTTCTTCTGGACGGGGCCACGGGATCGAATCTACAAAAACACGGACTGAAACCCGGTGTCTGCCCGGAACAGTGGATCCTGGATCATGAGGATGTATTCCTCCGGCTCCAGAGAGATTACGTGGAGGCCGGTTCACGAATATTATATGCGCCGACTTTTACCGGTAATCGTATCAAACTGGCAGAGTACGGTTTGGAAGGCTCTTTGGAAGAAATCAACGGACGCCTGGTCGCCCTGAGCAAAAAGGCAGCGGACGGGAAGGCTTATATCGCAGGGGATCTGACGATGACAGGGGTTTCCCTGGCACCTATCGGAACCATGAAGTTTGAAGATCTGGTTGACATTTATAAGGAGCAGGCCAGATGCTTGGAAGAGGCAGGCTGCGACCTGTATGTGGTGGAGACCATGATGAGTCTGGCGGAGACCAGAGCAGCGGTTCTGGCCATCAAAGAAGTCAGCCGGCTGCCGGTGATGGTAAGTATGACTTATCAGAAAGACGGAAGGACTCTGTATGGTACGGACCCGGTAACCGCCTTGGTGGTACTTCAGAGTCTTGGAGCCGATGTGATTGGGATCAATTGTTCCACAGGTCCGGAGGAGATGATTCCCCTTATCCGGCAGATGAAAGAATATGCTCAGGTACCTTTGCTGGCTAAAGCAAATGCAGGACTTCCGGAACTTCTCGAAGGGGAGACCATCTATCCCATGACTCCGGAGGAATTCGCTTCTTACGGTCCCGACTTTGTGGCTGCAGGTGCAGGGTTTTTGGGCGGATGCTGTGGTACCACACCACGCCATATCGAATTGCTGGCGGAGCGTGTGAAGGATCTGCAGGTTCTGCCTCCTCAGAATAGGCATCCCATGGTTATCGCCTCGGAACGTAAGATTCAGGAGATCCGCTCTGATGGGAATCTGCTTATCATCGGGGAGAGAATCAATCCTACCGGAAAGAAACAGTTACAAAAGGAACTTCGTGCGGGCAATCTGGATATCGTTGCCGAGATGGCAGAAAACCAGGAGGAGATGGGAGCTCATATCCTGGACATTAATCTGGGAACCAACGGAATTGACGAAAAAGAGATGATGCTGAAGGC
>CAMNGO010000114.1 GCA_946538445.1 uncultured Lachnospiraceae bacterium | reverse complement strand
TGTGCGTACTTTGCGCCAGATGTATCCGGATATACCCTTGGTTGGTGTAGAGCCTGCCATCAAGCCTGCGGTAAACTCCGGCGACCACCCCCGTGTCCTGGTGATGGCTACTCCTTATACGATCCACGGAGAGAAATTTCAGAATCTGAAGAAAATCTATGAAGAATCCGCCACGATCTACCCTCTTCCCTGCCCCGGACTGATGGAGTTTGTGGAACGGGGTGAGCTCTATGGACAGGATCTGGAAGACTTTCTCCATAAGCTCATGGATCCCTATCTGAAGAAGGGAGTCGATGGTATCGTACTGGGATGCACCCACTATCCATTTGTGGCAGATACTATCCAGAAGATAGCCGGCAATGAAGTCACCATCTTCGATGGAAGTTTTGGCACGGCAAGAGAACTGCTTCGCCGCATCACGGAAGCAGGTTTAAATCAGGAAAAAAGTCACAAAGGTGACGTTACATTTTTAAATAGTTCCGGAGATCCCGGGAGGATTCGTCTGTCCCGGTTTCTATTTCATCTATAGGGGGTCAGACCCCATTACTACTGTAATGGGGTCTGACCCCCTTAGATGCTCCCCTGCTAACTTCTTAACAATTTCCGGTATAGACGTGGGTAAGGTTTTCCCTTGCCCTTTCGGCCAGTTTATAGATATGGGCTACGTTGGTGGCCGGACGGTCGGTCATATGGAATCTGGGAAAAAATCTTGAGATATGCAGTGGAATCTCTTTTCCGGACGGGAGCATCTCCCCGGTATCCAGTTGGGATATCCACCGGCTTAATTCCAGGATTTCTTCTTCCCCGTCATTTTCCCCCGGGACGATCAGCGTGGTCAGTTCCACGTGGAAGATCTGAACGGCCCGGGAGATGAAGTCCATGACCTCTTTTCTGCTACCTTTCAAGACCTCTCCATAGTACCTGTCCGTAAATCCTTTCAGATCGATATTCATGGCATCGATGTAGGGGCCGATTTCTTCCAGAACCGACAGGTCGGCTGTCCCATTGGATACCATGACATTTTTCATCCCCATCTCATGGACCAGTCTGGCTGAGTCCCTGACATATTCATATCCAATCAGTGGTTCATTGTAGGTATAAGCCACCCCGATATTTCCTCTGGACTGATAATATCTTGCTGTGGCCGCCAGATCCTCCGGTGACAGGTATTCTGCAGTCTCACTGAATTCCCATGCCTGGTCGGACCATGAGATCTCATGGTTCTGACAGAAAGGACAGCGGAGATTGCAGCCGTAACTGCCGACAGAGAGAATCAGGCTGCCGGGGTAAAAGCGGTTCAGTGGTTTCTTCTCAATAGGATCCAGGGCCAGAGCCGTGATTTTCCCATAATTATCCGCAATTATTTTCCCTTCCCTGCAGGTTCTGGCTCCACAAAAGCCCAGTTTTCCCTCCGGGATCTGACAATGTCGAAAGCATACCTGGCATCTAGTCATCTCAATCTCACCATTCCTTTTTAGATATGTCTGATAACCTCAAAACGCTCCAGGGTATATTTTTCTCCTTCCCGGATTCCCCCCTTTTGCATGGCGATGGCTACCTGTTGGTCCACGGAGTCCACTCCTTCGAGATCCGGAAGCAGAAGGCCTCTTCGATAGCCGCTGCTTACGATCACACCATATCTTTTGACATCCAGTTCCTTTCTGGAAGCAATCCGCTCCGGTTTCCCCAATACATCCACGTTAATCTCAAGCCATTTGAGTTCCTCTTCCGTGATCGGATCAAAGCGGGGATCCCTGGTGGAGGCACTGATGGCATTCTCTATGATTTCTTTGGCGATACATTTCCTGGTAGGCTCTATGGTTCCAATACAGCCACGCAGTTTGCCGTGTTTATGAATGGAAACAAAAACCCCTGCTTTCTCCCTCATCATCTCCTCCGGCAGATCCTGAGGGACTTTCAGCACCTTCTGCTGTGTGATATAGCTCTCCAGAGATGCCCTGGCCAGTTTTACATAGTCGTCCGATTTCTCCCTCTGACGGGACAGGCGTTCTTCCAAACCAGCCAGATAAGTCTCCATAAAATGTCTGCTCTCATCCCTTCCGCCGGGATGAAAAGTGCAGATCCCATAGCCCACACCGGTCACATCCTGGTGGGACAGTTCCCTGGCTTCCACTGCCCTTCCGTCCAAAGCTCCTGCCATGATCACGAAAGACCGGTGACCGCATTCTGCTGCCTTCTCACAGAAATTCTCATCAAATTCAAACAATTCCCCAAAGTCTCCCCTGGAACATACTTCCATGATTCTTTTATCATAGGCGGGCCCTTCCGGAGCAAAACCATAGGGGCCATATTCCTGAAGTTTGTGGGAGAGGTCCCCGCTGGCAACCAGCACCACTTTCCGGTCCGTCAGGTCCACTGCTCTGGCTATGAGCTGTCCCAGATGGTAATGGTCTGTCAGGGGCAACCCGGATAAGCCGATCCGGATTAATTTAAAACCGTCGTATTTTTTGCGGATGAACCAAAGAGGAACCATCGTGCCGTGATCCAGTTTGGGGTCTCTCTCACCCAGTGTGCCTGCCGGAAAGCCTTCTTCCATGGCCAGTCCGCTGATACGGTCCGCCAGATCTTCATCATAGGTCTCTTCAAATCTCACCTTCCCGGCTCCAAACATGGCAAAAGATCCCTTCGCCTTCCTTCCGGGAGAGATGTGAAAATAATCTGCATACATGATGCTGTGGGGACTGGTTATAATGATCGTCTCCGGTTTCAGTGCGGCAATCTCATCCGCTACCGCATCATAAGCCTGTATGGTCTCGGTAATCTGTTCCTCCTGCCCTCTTCCGATCTGAGGAAGAATCATGGGCGGATGAGGAACCATGTATGTTGCAAGAACAGGCATGCTGTAACCTCCTTCCCATCAACTTATTTAGATTTAATAAGAAATGTATTATCTGACATCTTAGATATTTTAATTATACCATAATAATTATTTGCCTGCGAGGCGTTCAGGTAGGCTAAAAATAAGAAAGCCATCAGCCGGTTGGCTGATGGCACATAAATACAGTATTGGTTTAATAATGAACCACAACAGGCATGCCTGCATACACAATCTGATAGATCTTCCTGGCATAGGTTAAAGGAAGATTGATACAGCCATGGGACCCGTTATAGCGGTAGATGCTTCCACCGAAGGATCCCCTCCAGGTAGCATCATGAAGGCCGATACCATAGGTGGTCTCATAAGGCATCCAGTAGTAGACAAAGGAATTGTACTTAACCATGGTATGGTTGGTTGTTTTGTAAGCAATCTTATAGATTCCGGTAGAGGTTGCATGTCCTGTGGATACATTTCCTGTGACACAATCGGACTGCACCCGGATCTTATCGTCAACCACCACATATACTCTCTGTCTGGAGAGGTTGATATCGATATAATCATCTGAAACAATATCCCCTCTGGAGCTGTAGAGAAAGTCCGTCACATAATCCGGTTTACGGGTAGTCTTCTTTCCGGACTTGATATTATTAACCAGGTCTTTCTCCTCTTTAGGAACATTTACTACCCTATCCCCATCGCCGTCGGAAACATAGATCTTGCCGCTGCCGGGGGAATCGATGATGGTCAGGTCACCGGCTCCGAATTTCTTGGCAATGTTTTTCTTTACATACTTCTTTACTGCGTCCTCATCAATAGAAACTTCGTAATTGGGACTGATGTTGACAAACTTATGGATCTGTTTACCGGTAATCTTCTCTTTTGTATCCCCGTCCTGGTATTTGATCACAGATTTCACATACTTGTCAGCAGTACTCTTGGCTGCCTGTATCACTTCGGAGGATTCATTAAATTCCGAAGGAAGATAAAACTGCTTGCTCAGGAGGTCGACCTCTTTATCTCCGTTTAACATGGCAGTTTTGACTGCTTCCGTAAATGGAATCTCATCCACAAGGTTCCCGATCTCCCCTTCCTTCACGTCATAAACTCCGGTCTCCTCATTATAGACCAAAGTAGGATTCGCGGAAGCCCTTGGCTGGGAAGGATTCATGCATTTCAGAGACTGTACGGCTCTGGTCAGGGCTTTATCATCCACCTTGGTCTCCATAACCTGATAGTTATAGGCAGAATTCAGATTCATAAACCACCGGTCGTAGTCCTGTCCCTTCAGAAGACGATCCAGATCGTCACTGTTCTTGTAGGACAGTTCCACGTCTTTTGCACCTACCGTCAGGTCACCGTCCTCAGAGTGAACCGTTAGTTTATAGGTAGACAGATAATCGGATACCGTTTGAAAAGCATCTTCCTGATTCTGCAGTCCGCAGTCTACCCCATTAATCTTTGTGTTTGGAAAAAAATGCCCCTGAAAGAAAAAACGGCCCCCCAGATAAGTGCCAAGGACAAGTAAGCATAATACACCCAGCACACCAAACCGTCTGTTGCGCCGTCTCCTTTTGGCTTTCGCGCTTCTTCGGCTTCTTCGCTTTTGTTCTGTCGCCTGTTCTTCCAATGCAGGATTCTGTGTCTCCATATCCGGTCACTACCTCCAACTGCTATATTCTCAAAAATGATATAGGAAAAAACCCTAACAGATATAATATAACGAATCATTTTGAAACGCAAGGAAATATATGATATACTCGTGAAAAGTATGATATCAGGAGATGTTTTCTCGTAAACATAAGGAAAGGAGAATAAAATGAAACTGAATAATACCAAGGGAAAGATACCCTGGAAATACCTGGCAGGCATCGTAGTGATCCTGGTACTTGCCCTGTACTATTATATAGCCCTGCCTGCCATCAATATCCACAGTGTGGGTCTGTGGAAATTCATCTTCGGTGTCCTGGTCATCGCCCTCATCCTGCTGCTTATGCCCTATGTGGAGACAACGGGAGACCGTAAGAAGCCCTTTACAATCCACTTATTTCAAAAAAGCAGGATGTTTAAGATACTTGTAACTTCTCTGGTTCTGGTGGCAGCCGTCTACATCATCGGCTCCCTCCTGTCCTCCCCTGTCTTAAATGCCAGGAAGTATCAGCAGCTTATGAAGGTGGAAAAAGGAGAATTCTCAGAGGATATCGCCCAGATCTCCTATGATCAGATTCCCCTTCTGGACAGTGATTCCGCGGCCATCCTTGCCAGCCGTAAGATGGGCAGTCTGGTGGACCTGGCATCCCAATTTGAAGTCAGTGACCTGCATAATCAGATCAATTACAAAGGAAATCCGGTCCGTATCACTCCCCTGCGCTATGCAAGCCTGATCAAATGGTTCACCAATTATAAAAATGGAATCTCCGCCTTCATCAAGATTGACATGGCCAGTCAGAAGACGGAACTGATCCGTCTGAAAGAAGGGATGAAATATACCCTGTATGATCATTTCGGAAGAAATCTCAACAGACACCTGCGTTTCCGCTACCCGACCTACATCTTTAACGACATCAGTTTTGAGCTGGATGAGGAGGGAACTCCATACTGGGTATGCAGCGTAGCCAAATATAACATCGGCCTCTTCGGAGGGCAGACCGTAGGACGTGTGGTTCTCTGTAATGCCATAACCGGAGAATGCCAGGATTTCAAAACCGAAGATGCCCCCAGTTGGGTGGACCGGGTCTATTCTGCCCAGCTGCTTGTCAACCTCTATGATTATTACGGCACCTTAAAACATGGATACTTCAACAGTATCCTGGGTCAGAAGGACTGTCTGTCCACCACCAACGGCTACAACTATCTGGCCATCAATGACGATGTGTGGGTTTATACCGGTGTCACATCCATCACGGCAGACCAGTCCAACGTAGGTTTCGTGCTGATGAATCAGCGGACCATGGAAACCAAGTATTATGAGATAGAAGGAGCAATCGAGGACTCCGCCATGGGCTCCGCAGAAGGAAAGGTACAAAACCTTGGCTACGTCGCCACATTCCCTCTGCTCCTTAACATCGACGGACAACCCACTTATTTCATGTCCCTGAAGGATGCTTCCGGGCTGGTCAAAAAATATGCCATGGTAAATGTAGGAAATTATCAGATCGTTGCCACCGGCGATTCCATGGCAGAATGTGAGATGAACTACACCGTCCTGATGAAAGATAACAACATCGAAACCTCCACGGAAGAACCGTCTCAGACGATCCTGACCACCAGCGGCATCATCGAAAAGATCGCAGAATCTGTGGTGGACGGAAACTCCCACTATTATCTGCTACTCCAGGGCTCCCAGGATATCTTTGATATCAACGTGGCCAAAAACCTGTCCGTGATCCGCTATAACGTGGGCGACACCATCGAGCTGGAATACACCCAGGGAACCGACCGATGCATCGTAGTCAGCATAAAATAAAATGGACGCCTTTTAGCTAAGACACTATAATCAACACAATAATAAATAGCCGGGGGATAGACAATCATTTCAAGTAACTTTGTACCACAGGAAAGAAAGGTATGGCAAATGCCTTTCTTTCCGAGGAACAACGGAGCTGAAAATAATTATCTATCCCTCGGCTATTTGTTGCTTAATTATAGTGTTTTAGTTAAGGGCTTCCACCTATCATCTCTTAGCTCTCCAGATAGACTTTCA
>CAMNGO010000113.1 GCA_946538445.1 uncultured Lachnospiraceae bacterium | reverse complement strand
TCCGGGGCTCATGCCGGAAGAAGATTATGACCTTGCAGGATTTGCGGTAGGAGTATGTGACCGTAAGGAGATGATTACCGGGGCGGACCTGAAAGCAGGGGATGTACTGGTGGGCATGGCTTCCAGCGGCGTACATAGTAACGGATTTTCCCTGGTCCGCAAAGTATTTGATATGACCAGGGAATCCCTGGAGACTTATTATGATGAACTGGGCATGACCTTGGGCCAGGCCCTTCTGGAACCGACCAGGATCTATGTAAAAGCCTTGAAGAGCCTGAAGAAGGCAGGCATTACCGTCAAAGCATGCAGCCATATTACCGGCGGCGGATTCTATGAGAATGTTCCCCGTATGCTGGTGGAAGGAACGCATGCAGTGATTGAAAAAGACAGTTATCCTGTTCCACCCATCTTCCATCTTTTGGCTAAGAAGGGAGAAATCACAGAGCAGATGATGTATAACACATTTAATATGGGGCTCGGTATGATTCTTGCCATCGACCCTGCAGAGGTGGATGGAGCCATGGAAGCCATCAAGGCTGCCGGTGACGTTCCCTTTGTGGTAGGAAGAATCGAGAGCGGAGAAAAAGGAGTTACCTTATGCTGAGAATTGCTGTATTAGTTTCCGGCGGAGGGACCAATCTCCAGGCAATCATGGATTCCCTGGACAGCGGTGCCATCACAAATACGCAGCTGGTGACAGTCATCAGTAACAATGCGAATGCCTATGCTTTGAAAAGGGCAGAGAATTATGGGGTGGAAGGGCTGGTTATATCCCCCAAGGACTTCCCAAGCAGGGAAGACTTCAACCTTAAGCTGCTGGAAGCCCTCCTGGAGAGAGAGATTGACCTGGTGGTATTGGCAGGTTATCTGGTTGTGGTACCCCCTTGTGTGATCAGAAAATATGAAAACCGGATCATCAATATTCATCCCTCCCTGATTCCTTCTTTTTGCGGGACGGGCTGTTATGGTCTGCATGTCCATGAGATGGCACTGGAGAGGGGAGTGAAGGTTTCCGGAGCCACGGTTCATTTTGTGGATGAAGGCACGGATACCGGACCTATTATCCTGCAGAAACCCGTGAAAGTGGAGCAGGGAGATACTCCGGAGATTCTTCAGAGAAGAATCATGGAGCAGGCAGAATGGGTGATCCTGCCCAAGGCCATCAACCTGATTGCCAACGGAAAGGTCAGAGTGGAAGGCAGAACAGTTTTGATCGATGAATAGTATCAGATTCCATTTTAATCTGATAGTCAGGAGGAAGATATGAGAGTTTTAATCGTCGGAAGTGGCGGAAGAGAACACGCCATCGCCTGGGCAGTAGCCAAAAGCGGCAAAGCAGATAAGATCTATTGTGCTCCGGGAAATGCCGGAATCGCTGAATATGCAGAATGTGTGGCCATTGGGGCCATGGAATTTGACAAGCTGGTTGCTTTTGCGAAAGAGCAGGAGATTGACCTCACGATCATCGGGATGGATGATCCTTTGGTCGGCGGTATTGTGGATGCTTTTGAAGCAGAGGGTCTGCGTGTATTCGGACCGCGTAAAAATGCGGCCATCATCGAAGGATCCAAAGCTTTTTCCAAAGACCTTATGAAGAAATATCACATTCCAACCGCAGCCTATGAGAACTTCTACGATATGGAATCTGCTTTGGCGTATCTCGAAACAGCCAAAATGCCTATCGTGTTAAAAGCAGACGGACTGGCCCTGGGAAAAGGTGTGTTAATCTGTGAGAACCTGGAAGAAGCCAGGGAAGGTGTCCGCACCATCATGGAAGAGAAAAAATTCGGCTCCGCCGGAGACAAGATGGTGATCGAAGAGTTCATGACCGGACGGGAGGTATCCGTTCTTGCATTCTGTGACGGAAAAACCGTGAAGTGCATGACCAGCGCTCAGGATCATAAACGTGCCCAGGATGGCGATCAGGGACTGAACACCGGTGGCATGGGAACTTTCTCACCAAGTCCTTTCTATGATGAAGAAGTCCGGGCTTTCTGTGAGAAATATATCTACCAGCCCACCATTGACGCCATGGCTGCTGAGGGACGTCCTTTTACCGGTATTCTTTTCACCGGACTCATGCTTACCCAGGACGGTCCCAAGGTGCTTGAATATAATGCCAGATTCGGGGATCCGGAGGCACAGGTTGTTCTTCCCCGGATGAAGAATGATATCATCGATGTCATGGAAGCCTGCATCGACGGACGTCTGGACGAGATCGAGCTGGAGTTTGAAGACAATGCTGCTGTCTGCGTTGTTCTCGCATCCGAGGGATACCCGGTTTCCTACAAGAAAGGGTATGAGATCAAAGGCCTGGAGAAATTCAAAGATGCCGATGGGTATTACTGTTTCCATGCCGGGACCAAATTCGATGACCAGGGCAGGATCGTGACAAACGGTGGCCGGGTACTGGGAATTACGGCAAAAGGCGGCGATCTTAAGGAAGCAAGAAAGAACGCTTATGCGGCCACAGAATGGGTTGAATTCGGCAATAAATACATGCGTCATGACATAGGAAAAGCCATCGAAGAGGCATAATTTATATTAACTCTTGTCAAATGTTACAAATTCTATTATAATATATTACGATGATATTAAATTTCGTTAAATAATTATATTAGATCGGAATAGAAAGGAATCATTTGACAAGAGGAGATATTATGAATACCAGAGTCGTAAAGCGTTTGCTATATACCGTAATCTTATTGCTGTGCATCACTGCAGTATCCCGTCTGCGTGTGGAGGCCAAGGCTATCTATACCGGAAACCGTAAGGTGGATTGTGCTGTGGAGACGATCATTCGCCGTGCTTCAAAGAAGGGAATGTCCAGGGAACAGAAATTAAAAGCCTGCTATATTTACCTTGTGAAGCACATGACCTATTCCCACAGTGGGGGCAGAGTCAGGATCAAACCCAGCAAAGCAGAGAAGAAACTGTACAAGAAGAATCTTAACGCGCTGAAGGCAAGCAAGAAGATCCGGTACAGCAGACAGTTCCGTGGGGACTGGCAGAATGTGCTGACCATGCGTGGTACCTGCAAGGATATGTCTGGAGTTATGTGCATCCTTGCCAATCACCTTGGTTTCAATGCAGGCTATAAGACAGGCCGTTATGTAAGAAGTAATGGTTCTTCCGTGGAGCATTGGTGGAATTGGGTCAATGTGAACGGGAAAAGATTATACTGTGATGTTCAGGCTGCGAATGACGGAGGTCACTCCATGGGCAGGATGAACAGTTACTATCTGAAGTCCTACGGAAACAGAAACTGGAGAAGACATCACAGAGGATAAAGAAAAATGTAATGACTTGCATTTTTATATGAGTTTATGTTAGAATTAGGCACGAATCATAGACTTTGTCTTTGATTCGTGCTTTTTGGAGATGTACCCAAGTGGCTGAAGGGTCCGCACTCGAAATGCGGTAGGTCGGGAAACCGGCGCGAGGGTTCAAATCCCTCCATTTCCGTAATGTGGCAGCTGTATTTGGTAAGATGCAGCTGCCATTTCTTATTTTGTATGTTTTGTATGTAATTACTTCGAACTTCTGACTATTTAACCTAGAATGAGAAAAGACAGGGATAATCTATGAAGGAAAAACTGACTGTGGGTGTTCTTGCCCATGTGGATGCAGGAAAAACCACATTATCTGAACAGATCTTATATCGTACCGGAAGACTGAGAAAAATAGGGCGGGTCGACCATCAAGATGCTTTCTTGGATAACTTCGAACTGGAACGGGCCAGAGGAATCACAATCTTCTCCAAACAGGCCTTGTTTGAATTGGATCATAGGGATATCACCCTGCTGGACACTCCGGGTCATGTTGATTTCTCAGCTGAGATGGAGAGGACCCTGCAGGTTCTGGACTATGCTATCCTGATCATCAGTGGAGCAGATGGAGTCCAGGGTCATACCCAGACCCTGTGGAAACTTTTGCAAACCTATCATATTCCTACATTTCTGTTTGTGAATAAGATGGATCAGGATGGAACGGACAGAGATACTCTGTGCCTGGAACTTAAGAAAAAGCTTAGTGACGGATGCATTATTTTTGATGAAGATAAGGACACCGCTGTTTTTTATGAAGAGATTGCCATGACAGATGAGCAGGCTCTTGATCAGTTTATGGAAGACAATTCCGTGGACCGGGAGACCATCTGTCAACTGATTCAGGAACAAAAGGTCTATCCGGTATATTATGGGTCCGCCTTGAAAGGAGAAGGGGTGGAAGCCTTACTGAAGGGTCTGGATACCCTCACGATTCCTCCTGTCTACCACAGGGAGTTTGGGGCCAAAGTGTTCAAGATAACCAGGGGAGAACAGGGAGAACGTTTAACTCATCTGAAGATTACCGGGGGATCCCTGAAGGTAAAGACCGCATTCGGAAGTCTGGGGAAAGCGGATCAGATAAGATGCTATCATGGGAAGAAGTATACTTTACTGGAAGAGGCGGTCGCGGGTACGGTATGTGCGGTCACAGGTCTGGACGGGACTGCTGCGGGGCAAGGTCTGGGAAGAGAAGAGATGGCCGGGTCTCCCATCCTGGAACCGGTCCTGTCCTACCAGATGATACTTCCCGATGGGGCAGATATCCCCAGAGTTCTTCGGGATCTTAAGATCATAGAGGAGGAGGAGCCGATGCTCCACGCCAGCTGGGACAGTCATCTGATGGAGATCCACGTCCAGCTTATGGGGCAGGTTCAGACGGAAATACTAAAAAGCATCATGCTTTCCAGGTTCCATCTGGAAGTGGAGTTTGGGCCTGGCAAGATATTATATAAAGAAACGGTTCAAAAACCGGTCATCGGGATCGGACATTATGAACCACTGCGTCATTATGCGGAAGTTCAGCTCCTTATAGAGCCTGGAGAGAGAGGCAGCGGATTGACCTGCCAGAGCCGATGCAGTGAAGATCTGCTGGATAAAAACTGGCAGCGGCTGATTCTTACCCATATAGAAGAGAAAGAACATCTGGGTGTGTTGGCCGGTATGCCCTTGACGGATGTAAAGATATCCATCCTGGCAGGCCGGGCACACAAAAAACATACTGAGGGGGGAGATTTTCGCCAGGCAACCTATCGTGCCATCCGCCAGGGATTGAAAAAGGCGGAAAATATCCTTTTGGAGCCCTGGTATACTTACCATCTGGAGATTCCGTCCGGTCAGGTAGGACGGGCTATGACAGATATACAGCAGATGCAGGGGACTCTTGAACCGGCTCAGACGGATGGGGAATATACCATATTGACCGGGATAGCTCCGGCGGTGGGTCTGCAGGATTACCAGAAGGAGGTCTGGACCTACACGAAAGGTAAAGGCAGGCTTTCTCTTCGTCTGAAAGGATATCTTCCATGTCATAACCAGGAGGAAGTATTGGAAGCCCTGGACTATGACAGTGAAAGAGACCAGGATAATCCGACAGGATCTGTATTCTGTGCACATGGTGCGGGCTACGTGGTTCCCTGGGACAAAGTGGGAGAATATGCCCATATCAAGGAGAAGACGGAATACATCAGCGGAATCGCAGATTCCGGGTCCACTTACAAAGGAACGACAAGAAGGGGACCTGCGAAGGATATTTACGGGGAAGATGCCAGTTTCCAGGCAATCTATCAAAGGGAATTCGGGAAAGCCATGGAGAAAGAGGAGCAACGCCGTCAGCAAGAGATGAAAACGCTCGTTTTTACCGGAACAGAAAAGACCAGGTCCGGAATAAAGTCAAGAGAGAACGAAACAGACCACAGAGCTAAGCAGAATACACTGGAGAAGCGATATCTGCTGGTGGATGGTTACAACATAATATTTGCCTGGGATGAATTAAAAGAACTTGCCCAGGCGGATCTCGGAGCTGCAAGGCTTAAACTGATGGATATCCTGAGTAATTATCAGGGCTTTATCGGTGATGTCCTGATCCTCGTCTTTGATGCTTATAAAGTAGAAGGGAACCGTGGAGAGATCTTTCAGTATCATAATATCCATGTGGTATTTACAAAGGAAAAAGAGACTGCTGACCAGTACATTGAGAAAACAACCCATGAGATTGCCAGAAAATATCAGGTAAGGGTGGCTACTTCCGATTCCCTGGAGCAGGTGATCGTCATGGGTCAAGGAGCACAGCGGATTTCTGCCGAAGATTTCTATCAGGAGATTGACAGGGTGGAAGACGTCATACGACAGACCAATTTGGAACGCAGGGAAAAAGGTAAAAACTACCTTATGGATTACGCACCGGAGGAAATTGGCCGGCTCCTGGAGGAGATACGTCTGGGAGAGAAAGAAATATAGATATTTTATTCATTCCATGGTAAGATGAGAAAAATGAGATCAGCAGTTATGGTATGAATTTGGGTGATGTTATATTATGAGGATTTTATATCTTGATTGCAGTCTGGGGGCAACTGCTCGGAAGATTGCATCAGCTTTGTTCGGATTATCGGAAGATAAGGAAGCGATGATAGAGAAACTGAATAATATAGGTTTGCAGGGAGTAAGATATTCTTATGAGGAAGAGGGAACTTCCGGGTGTATGCTTTCTGCCGGGATGGAAGGTCCCGGCGGAGACAGGAAGGAGACAAACCTGTCACAGACAGTAGATTCGCTTTCCATTTCCAAAGCTGCAAAAGAAGATATCCTGCAGATCCTGCAGTCATTGT
>CAMNGO010000112.1 GCA_946538445.1 uncultured Lachnospiraceae bacterium | reverse complement strand
CGGATCTTCTCACTGATATCTCCTGTCTTCATCTGTTTGTCCAGACTCAGGCAATTCAGAGTGGATGATTTACCCACACCGGAGGGCCCGGCCAGGACCGTGGTTTTACCCAGAAGGAGTTCTTCTATGGTCTGGATTCCTTCCTGGTTAAGGGCCGATAAGAAACGGAGCTGACAACCGCTGCCGCCGAAATCCTTTCTCAGCCTTTCTTCCTCCTCCGGATCAGCCAGATCCATCTTGTTAAAGCAGATAACCACAGGGATATCCTGTTTTTTCATGGTGATCAGAAACCGGTTCAAAAGGTGAAAGTCCGGCTGGGGATCTCTCACGGCAAAGATCACCATGGCCTGGTCGACATTGGAAACCATGGGGCGGATCAGCTGATTGGTCCTGGGTTTGATCACGGCAAGATTCCCCGTCTTCTCCTCGGAGGAGATGACATCGATCTCCACATAATCCCCCACGTGGGGTTTCATCTTTCTGTTGCGGAAGATACCCTTGGCACGGCACTCATAGAGTCCGTCCTCAACTACGTACACGTAATAAAATCCTCCGATACCTTTTATGATTCTCCCTGTCAGCCTCATCTGAATCCTTTCCCGGTCATATTATACTTTCGTTTCTAATCTTCCACAGCGGTTACTTCCACCGTATCTCTGCGATATTCCGTTCCGTTTACATACATGATGACGATTACCTCATTTCCGTCTTCACACTCGAAGGTGTGCGTAAACGGGAAATCATCCGCTGTCATATCATCATCCGTATAGATTGTTGTCATGTTCTCCTGGTCTTTATCCTCCAGGATCTTGAATTCTACTCTTCCGCTTTCTCCTTCAGAAAACGGGCTGTCTATAATATAGATCTCACCTTCGTAATGGAAGGAAACACTGTCCCCAAGGCTGATGACAACATCAATATAAGTTCCTCTATCCACCATGGTTCCCGGCTCCGTGCCCTGTCGGAAGACTTCCCCGATTCCTACGGATCCGTTATAATCGCTGGTTACTTCCCCAAGATTCAGACCGACATTATTCAGCTGTTCCTTGGCAGCTTTCTGGGACAGACCGGTCAACAAGGGAACCTTAACCTGGGACATTCCTCTGCTTATGGTGATAGTAATGGTGAAACCAAGATCAACTTCTGTACCTGCAGTAGGATTTTGTTTGATCACATAGCCGGATTTCACGGTGTCGCTGGAAGCATAGACTTTCTCAACTTTCAATCCTGCGTTAACCAATGCTGTTTCTGCTTCCGATTCTTTCATATTGATCAGAGCAGGCACCTCCACTCTCTTACTTTGGGTGGTGGCTTCCGCGTTGATACCCACAGTCAGCACTACCGTTGTCCCTTTCTTCAATTTTGTTCCGGTATTGTACTGCTGTCTTGTGACGATCAGGTTCTGGTCGTTTTCACTGACACCATCTTCGTACTCGAAGCTGGCAACCAGATTATTCTGCTCCAGCATGGTTTCTGCCGTCTCAATATCTTTATTCAGCACATACGGCATGGAGATCAGGGCTTCTTCCGTGGTGGAAGCCGTAGTGGCTATCTCTGTGGTTGCTTCCTGTTTCTGCCGTCTCAGTATGCCGGTGGAAGAAGCAATCAGGTAGATTATTATAAAGGCCAGAAGGATACCCCCTGCAGCTGTGATCACATAGATCATCCGCCGCATATGCGGCTGCATGGAATCGTCCTCCTCCGATTCCTCATCCGTATTCGATGTTGAATCAGGCTCCACAGTGCTGTCTCCGGGGAGAGTATCCTCCGGATGTTCCCGGATATCGGATTCGATCTCTTTTAATTCTTCCTTGGACCGGTGGATGGTGGGGCTTTCATCCACGACGGGTTTGTCAAAGACATAATCCCCGTCCGGATGAATAAATACCATCTCCAGGTCATCCAGCACTTCATCTATCTTCTGATAACGGTCAGAAGGCCGTTTCATGGTACATTTCAGTATTATTTTCTCCAGGCTGGCCGGAATATCGGGAAAATAACACCTGGGTGGAGTGATATCCTCCCTGATATGCATGAGGGCGATACTCACGGAATTCTCACTGTCAAAAGGCACTCTCCCGGTGGCCATCTCATACATTGTAACACCCAGGGAGTAGATATCGCTTTTCTCATCCGAATAGTTCCCTCTGGCCTGTTCCGGTGACAGATAGTGCACAGAACCCATGAGATTCTGGGAGATGGTATCTCCCGTGGTTGCTCTGGCGATTCCGAAGTCGGCCACTTTTACCTCACCGCTCTCGGACACAAGGATGTTCTGTGGTTTGATGTCACGGTGCACGATCCCCTTCCGATGGGCGGCCTGAATCCCCATGGCAATCTTTTTCGAAAAATCCACTGTTTCACGAACACTCAGACGACCGTATCTGCGGATATAACGTTTGAGGGTGGTACCCTCACACAGTTCCATCACAATGTAATGCCAGCCCTGATCCTCTCCGGCATCATATACATTCACGATATTGGGATGGGTGATACTTGCTGTAGCCTGGGCTTCCGCGATAAACCTGCGGACAAAACTCTCGTCATCATTGTACTCCTGACGAAGGACCTTGATCGCCACAAATCTGTCTTCTTCGAGACTTCTGGCTTTATATACATCCGCCATTCCACCGGAACCGATATGGTTCATGATTTCATAGCGTCCTCCTAAGATTGTTCCGGGCTGTATCACTGATGACACCCCCCATCTTCCATCTGAGCAATCAGGACAGTAATATTATCCGTGCCGCCGAAGAAGAGGGCTTCCTTTCTGCAGAGCTCCACTTCCTGCTCGACACTTTCTCCTCCGGACAGGATATCTTCCAGCATCTCATCGTCCACCATGTTGCTCAATCCGTCTGAGCACAGGATGATCTTCTGGTTTTTCCGGATGGGTATCTTAAAGAAATCGGGTGTCAGATGTTCGTAGACACCGATCGCCCGTGTGATGATATTCTTCTGAGGGTGATTTCTGCTTTCTTCCGGAGCCAGTTCTCCTGCCCGGACCAGTTCTTCCACAAGGGAATGATCCATGGTGACCTGGCGCAGAGATGTCCCATCGTAAAAATAAAGCCTGCTGTCACCGATATTCATGGCATAGATCACCTGATCCAGTTCGGTAGCTGCCACAAATGTAGTCCCCATGCCCTGATATTCCTCCTGCTGCAGGGAGATGCGGCATACTTCCTGGTTCACCTGTTTTATAATTGTCTCCATAGCTTTAAAAGGATGCATGGCTTCCGTCTTTTTCGCCAGTTCCACAAAGCGGGTCACAGCATAGGAAGACGCTTTATCTCCGGCCTTATGGCCCCCCATACCGTCCGCTACGATATACAGATTTGAAAAACATCCCACCGGCTGGTCCGAGAAGAACAGGTAATCCTGATTCATCTTCCTCTTTTTGCCGACATCGGTTACCCCATAGGATTTCATAAGGCATCACTCCTTCTATCAATGTGGCCCTTTCTCAACTGGCCACAGGCTGCGGAAATATCCCGACCCATCTCCCGACGTACCGTCACCGGGATGTGCCGGTCTTCCAGCATTTTTCGAAAAGCGGCGATATGGCCGGTATCTGCCTGCTCATATTCCCGTTCTTTGATGGGATTCACAGGGATCAGATTGATATGACAATTCAGTCCCCGGACCAGCCCGGCCAGTTCTTCTGCCTGTTCTCTTCCGTCATTTACGCCTTTGACAAGGCTATACTCAAATGTGATCCTCCTTCCGGTGGCAGTCACATAATATTTTGCTGCTTTCATCAGTTCATGAAGTGAGTATTTCCTGGCGATGGGCATGAGTTCCCGCCTCACTTCATCGTTGGATGCGTGTAATGATATCGCCAGAGTTGTCTGCGGATGGTCATCCGCAAAGCGGTAGATCTGCGGGACGATCCCGCAGGTGGAAACCGTGATGTTGCGTTGGCTGAGATTATGTCCTTTCTCATCGCAAAGGATCTTCAACATGCGGGAGAGACTGTCATAATTATCAAACGGTTCTCCGGTTCCCATCACAACAACATGGGATACCCTCTCCCCCAGAGCATACTGGATGGCATAGATCTGATCCAGCATCTCCGCCGGTGTCAGATTCCTCGTCAGGCCCAGAAGGGTGGATGCACAGAAACGGCAGCCCATTCTGCATCCTGCCTGGGAGGAAATACAGACAGAATTCCCATGTCTGTATCTCATAAGAACACTCTCCACCACATTTCCGTCATGTAATTCAAAGAGGAATTTCATGGTTCCGTCCAACTTGGAGGTATAACGTTCCAACTCTCTGACCCCATGGAAAGGGTAGCTCTGTTCCAGCTTCTCCAGGCACTTTCCCGGAACGTTGGTCATCTCCTCCGGTCCCCGGACCAGTTTCTGATGAAGCCAGCCGTAGATCTGCTTCGCGCGGAACTTTTTCTCCCCAACCTCCAGGACCGCCTCGGTCAATTCCTCCAATGTCAATGATCTGATATCATTCCATTCTGCCATTTATTACCCCTTGTTTCTTAACTTTGCAAAGAAGAATCCGTCACATTGATCCCTTCCGGGAATCAGCTGCAGATAGCCTTCCTTCCCGGTCCGGCCTCTTAATTCCACCGGCAGTTGGTCTTCGATGGACTCCAGACGCAGTGGCGTATTCTTCTCGATCCACCTTACATTCTCAATGTTTTCCCCGTCAAAAAGGGTGCAGGTGGAATAGATCAGCTCTCCTCCAGGTCTGACATAACGCCATGCCTGAGACAGGATGCGGCGCTGTATCTGAATCAGGTCTTCCAGGGCAGCGCTGTCGATATGATATTTGATATCATTCTTTCTCCCCATGATACCCAGTCCGCTGCAGGGCAGGTCGGCGATCACAAGATCCGCCTTTCCAAACAGCTCCGGGTCCGGATTACAGGCATCCCACTCTTCTATTGTCACCTGATTATAATGCATCCTCTCATTATTTTCCTTAATGAAATCTGTCTTATATTCTGTCAGATCTCTTGAGATAACCTTACCATTTTCCCCAAGCCGGTCCGCAGCATGAAAAGTTTTGCCGCCGGGTGCGGCACACAGATCAAGAATCAGGTCATCCTGGTGAATATCCGCCACTGAGATAGCGAGCATGGAACTGATGTCCTGGACCGTGAAGAGGCCCTCACGGAATGCCGGGATTTTCCCCAGGTAATTATAGTCGTAGATATAAAATGCATAAGGAAGATAAGGAGCCTCTTCCACCCTGACACCTTCATCCTTAAGACGCATCACAAGCTCTTCCGGAGTGATACGGGAAAGGTTGGTCCGGATCGTGACAGGTCTGACCTGAAGGGTGGATTCCAGAATGGTCTCACACAGTTCCTCCCCGTATTGATCCGTCAGAAGTGTTACGATCCATTCCGGCATGGAATACCTGACAGAAAGATATTTCCTGCAGGATCCGCTCCGGTCCGGAAGAACAATCTCATCTTTTTGTCTGGATAATGAGCGCAGAACACCGTTTACAAATCCGGAAAGATTCCGGAATCCTCTCTTTTTGGCAAGGATCGTCGCCTCATTACATGCGGCGGCATCCGGAACCTGCATAAAGAGAATCTGGTAAGCTGCCATCCGCAGAAGGTTACGGATCAGCGGCTTACACCGTCTCATGGGGGTCTTTGATACGGAATCCAGCATATAATCCAGGTAAATCCTCCGCTCTGTCACACCTTGACACAGGTGAGTATAGAAGGCCCTGTCCTGCCTGGAAATATATTGATAACGCATCAGCGTATCACCGATTGCCACATGGGACAGTTTGCGATTTCGGTCCATATCAATCAATGTATCAAGAGCCACCGCTCTCATATCCGTCTTCTTATCCATCCTTACTCCTGTATATTTTACATTTATTCTGCTTCAGAGATGAAAACCATACCCGGTTCCACGGAATTCCCAAGAAGGAATGCCTGCACCGGCATACGTTTTTTCCCCTGGAGCTGTACTTCCAGGATGCGCAGGGCATCCTGTCCGGTCTGAACGGTAAAGGAGTCCTGGTCCACTGCGATCACTTTTCCGGGGACTGCTTCTCCTCTGCCTTCCACCACATCGGCGCTCCAGATCTTCAGAGTTTTATTTTTGTAGTATGTATAGGCACTGGGCCAGGAATTCAGGCCTCGAACCAGCCTCTCGATCGAAGCTGCATCCTTGTTCCAGTCGATCCTTCCCATGTCTTTTGTCAGCATCCCTGCATAGCAGGACAGGGAATCATCCTGTTTCTCACGGGTATCTATCCCATTTTCCAGATCGGCGAGAACCTTAAGGAGCAGAGGTCCTCCAAGGACCGAGAGTTTATCGTGCAGACTCTCCCCGGTTTCTTTCTCATCGACGGCCACCACAGCTTTGGCAATCATGTCCCCGGTATCGAGTCCCTTTTCCATGTACATGATGGTGACTCCTGTCTCTTTTTCCCCGTTGATCACAGCCCACTGAATCGGCGCTGCCCCACGGTATCTGGGCAGAAGGGAGGCGTGAACATTAATGCATCCCCATCTGGGAAGGCTGAGAATGCTCTCCGGCAGAATCTGCCCGAAAGCTACTACCACGATCACATCAGGATCCAGTTCTTTCAGGATGGCCACAAATGATTCCTCTCTTACTTTGACAGGTTGATACACCGGTATGTCATGAACAAGTGCCGTCTTTTTAACCGGAGATGACTGCATGGCCTTTCCCCGTCCCTTGGGTCTG
>CAMNGO010000111.1 GCA_946538445.1 uncultured Lachnospiraceae bacterium | reverse complement strand
AGGAGATGTCTATCTGATCGGAGAAGAGTTATTAAACAAGTAAGATATATGAAAAAGCCGGCACATTAATATGTACCGGCTTTTTTTAATTCCCATATCTTTATTCAGCTGCAGGGAATCTAGATTTCCCTGATAGCAGCCAGTGTATCGAAGGCTACTTTCATATCGGATTTGATCAGTTTGTTCTGGATGTCATAGATCTTGCGGTAGTATTCCGTGTTCTTCTTATCCGGCTTGTAGACTTTCTTGGTTTCAAGCCAGGTGTTGAAGCTGTCCTGCATACTCTGGATATCTCCTGCGGCATATGCTGCTGTCACCACATTGGTCATGATGGCTCCGCCGGCAGTCTTTAAGGTTACCACTTCACTGTCCAGCATATCGGACTTAATCTGATTCCAGAGATCACTCCGGCTGCCTCCTTCCGTGACAGTGATGCGGTCCAGGTTGACTCCTGCACTGCGGTAGATGTCCGTCACGCCGATATAGTCATATCCGATGGCTTCCAGGACTGCCCGCCACATAACTGCCTGGTCAGTGTCGGTAAATACATTCAGGAAGGCTCCGCTGGCATTGGCAAAATCGGCGGTTCCACCAGTCAGGTAAGGCAGGAAAAGAACCCCCTTGGATCCCGGAGGAACGGAAGCAGCACGTTCTGAAAGGATATCATAATAATCGCCGTCATCCAGTTTATCGCATACATTATCCCGGAACCAGCGCAAGGACAAACCGCCGGTGCGGATAAATCCCCAGTAGAAGTAGGTATTCTCCATGGTTCCGCTGTTGAAGATAAGCCCGGATTCCGGTGTGGACAGTTCCGGCTTGATCCCGTCAGTGGATACGCAGAACATGGCGCAGGTTCCCGCCACATCCGCTGCCATATTGGGACCGGTAAGGCCGCATCCGATCATGGACTGCATGGTGTCTCCGGCTCCGGCACAGATAGGGGTTCCTTCCGGCAGTCCGGTGTATTCTGCAATCTCTTTCGTCAGACCTCCCACGATATCCCAGGGCTTGATGATCCTGGGCATGTACTTCCGGTCAATTCCCAGGATGTCGAGCTGTTCCTGAGACCATTCTTTCTTGTATACGTTATATCCCAGTCCCCATCCGGACATGGTACCCCAGTCTATGAAAGCATCTTCCGCTTTAAGGCCTGCCAGATTCATCAGGATATAAGGACAGTTGTGGACAAATTTCTTTCCCTTTTCTATGAAAGTCTGATCATTTGCCAGGAACCATCTTGCAAACATGGCCGGGAACATGATATTGGGGATGGCGTTGCCGGTTTCCCTGGCCCAGATGTCATAATTTTCTGCCGTCAGTTTTTCCACATCTTCCTGGGTTCTGGAATCCAGATAATTGATATATGGAGTGATGGCCTTTCCATTTTCATCGATGCCCACGATACCGCAGATGATACCGTCCCCGGAGACAGCCCGGATCTCGGAGGGATCGATCCCTTTTGCTTTCGCCATGGAAACACATTCCCGGATCCCGTTCTTTACTCCTTCAAAATAATCATCCACATTCATCTGCACCCATCCGGAATGAGGGTATTCGAACCGGGTGGGAGTATTGTACTCTGCCAGACACTCCATCTCCAGATTATAGAGCACAACCTTCACGCTGGATGTTCCCGCATCAAATGCAATGTAATACTTACCCATTTTAAATCCTCCTTTTTCAATCCTCCCCAGGAGCTGAAAAAAGCCCTAAGACCGTAATCTTAGGGCATGAATACAAACCAAAGAACACCATTCTTCCCCCGGCATCCCCCTCCTGACACACAGGAAAAAGACATCCCTGAGAGAATGGTCTGTCTATGTTGCTTCTTCCATCCGGACTCTACCGTCGGCTCCGGAATCACACCGGATCATGCCATGAAGGCTCGCGGGCTCATATCCTGAGATATATACCGCCGGTCAGGAATCTCACCTTGCCCTGAAGACTTATTTTCAAAAATTATTATACTCCGTATGTATCAATAATTCAAGGTTTCTTTTCTAATCCACAATATCATGGAATTCTTTGTACTCTTCCAGCCGTTTCTTGATCCTGTCATGAGGATTCAGGATGTCGGAAATAGAAGCGTTATGGTTCATGGCATCGATCAGAAGAGCTATGTACTTGGACACGTCACAGCTGATGTACCATTCCTTCTGAAGAAGGTCCGGCCTCTGATAGGTGCAGTTGGTGGTAAGTACTCTGTAGATGAGTCCGTCATTGTAGGCCTTGTCAAAGGCTTCCAGACCCTTGGTGAAGATACCGAAGGTGGTGATACAGAATACCCGGTTTGCTTTCCTTCGTTTCAGTTCCGATGCCACGTCAAACATACTCTCCCCGGAGGAGATCATGTCGTCGATGATCAGCACATCTTTTCCCTCCACAGAGGAACCCAGGAATTCGTGGGCTACGATGGGGTTGCGTCCCTCCACTACCCGGGAGTAATCACGCCGTTTGTAAAAGGTTCCGATATCCACACCCAGCACGGTAGCATAGTACATGGCGCGGTTGATGGCGCCTTCATCCGGGCTGATTACCATCAGATGTTCGTTATCGATCACCAGATCATGAACATTGTGAAGCAATGCCTTGATGAACTGGTATGTGGGCATGATATTATCAAAACCCTTAAGAGGAATCGCATTTTGCACTCTGGGATCATGGGCGTCAAAGGTAAGGATATTATCCACACCGATGTTGGCCAGTTCCTGCAGAGCAAATGCACAGTCCAGGGATTCTCTGGAGTTTCTCTTATGCTGACGGCTCTCATAGAGGAAGGGCATGATCACGGTGATGCTGTTGGGTTTTCCGGAAGCTGCGGCAATCAGACGCTTGATGTCCGCATAGATGTCATCCGGTGACATATGATTTCTGTGTCCGCTGACGGTGTATTCCAGGCTGTAATTAAGGACATCGGCAAGAATGTATAAGTCCACACCCCGAACGGAATCATGGAGAAGAGCCTTGGCCTCTCCGGTACCGAAGCGGGCACAGGTGGAAGGAATGATAAAGGTGTCTCTGGCATAGTCCTGATAGTGCATGGCTTCGCTTTCATCCGTCTCCCGGGCCTTCCGCCAGTTGATCAGATGCTGGTCGATCAGGTTGCCCAGGGTTTCGCAGCTGGGATGAACCAGGATGGCAAGTTTTCCCACAGGGAGTGTATTAAACTTCATATCTTTTCCATTCATGTTAACATTCCTCTCTTTCCTGAGATTATATGGTAAGACATTACTAACTTCTGTATTTTTACAATATCATTAGTTATTTCTTGCGTCAATATAAGATAATGCTTTTTTTATGCGAATATCTTCTCCGTAAATGTGAAGTATAGTATAAAATTGTATCAGTCTGGAGGAAATTCTCTCCGTGTAGACCTGGCTGATTTCCTTCAGAGAATAGTTGGTATTGATGATGGTGGACTTTTTCCGGAGAATTCTTTCGTTGATACACTGGAACAGCTGGGCATTGACAAAGGAATTGTTCATCTCCGTTCCCAGGTCGTCGATGATCAGAAGATCGGTCTGGCGGATTTTCTCCAGGATATCCTCCTCCCTTTCTCCCCGGCCGAAGGTCCGGTCCGCCAGCTGCTCAAAAAGCTGGTATGCTGTCAGGTAGGTCACACTGATCCCCGCCTTGATGAGCTCGGCGGCGATGCAGGTGGACAGGAAGGACTTTCCCACGCCGGAATGTCCGTGGATCAGGAGATTGCGTCCTGGCTTCTCCTGAAAATTCCGGATGAAATCAAATACTTTGTCCAGGACTTCCTTCATGTTATCCCTGGGAGATCTTTTCTCTCCGGAGGGAATCCTGGTGGAATAGTACTCCATCTTAAAGCGGGAAAAATTCTGCTCATCGATCTCCTGGGTAAGGTTCGATTGCTGGCTGAGCAGCTCTGAGATCCTTCTTTCGAAGCAGAGGCATTTCTTATCCCCTACATAACCGGTATCCTGGCAGTAGGGACACTCCCATATGGGATCCAGATAATCCTGGGGATAATGGTTGCTTACCAGCAGATCTTTCTTCTCCCGGATCAGTGTTTCAATCTTATCGTGGAGATGCTCCCTCTGATCCTTGTCCGGTGCAAAGAGCATCTTTTTTGCAGCTTCCATGGATTCCGAAGCCATAGCCTCATCGATCTCTCTGATCCGGGGAATCTGAGCATATATCCGGTCCCGCCGTTCCACTTCCAGCTGATAGTTCGCCTGGCGGATCCGGTCATAATCATTCATGATCTCCCGGTACTGTGTAGCTGTTAAGGTCAAAGAGGACCCCTCCTTTTCATGGTCACTGTTCTCCGGAGCGCTTCAGGTCCAGAAGACGTGCCTCCAGGTCATCATAGTCATAGCTGCGCTGTTCAAAATTATGGAAAGCGTTTCCCACCGCTTTTCTGCCCCTGGTCTCATATGAGCCGGCAGCCGGTTTCTTTAACTGATGGTTCTTATCTATGATCTTCACATCATCCAGAGTACGGACTCCGGCCTGCTTCCAGGACTCCAGGATGCGGTTGGCATAAGGGAAGCTGGCCTGATGAGTCTGCAGCATAGTGCGGTTACATGCTTCCAGCAGTATGTCCGTATCAAAGCCCATATCATTCCAGCTGCGGATGAATTCCAGCTCAGACGGGGCCGGATTCCTGCCGCTGATACCAAATGCCTTCATCACCGGAAATACATTTTTTGTGTAGGCAGCAGAGTACTCCCTGGCCTTTTTTACCGTGTCGATCTCATTCTGATACCAGTTGATGGCCACGCTTTCAATATAGCGAATGTTGGCCTTCCCTTTTGTGACACAGTATTCTATGAGATACTGCAGCAGATCCGTATCAAAATGAAGATCTTTATCTATATAATAGATACTGGCAATTTCATTCTGGGAAAGGGGATGGCCGATATAGGTCTCCGTCATATACAGGGTCTGCTCCAGGTCCGTCCCCTGGATAGAGGCAGCCATCTCGGATGGATTCCGCTTCTGCTTGGCCGGCGTCTGCCGTACATGGGCCAGTGTGGTGAGATCCGGTACTTTCTCCTGCATCCGGGGAATCTCCGGGTCAGAAGAATTCTGAGAAGTGTTCCCCTCTTCCTCCTGTGAAAGAAGCCCCTGATTCGTCCAGTAGTTCAAGGCTCTCTGCACATCTTTTAATGTCAGCTCCAGAAGATCTGCCAGCTGATCCGGCCCGGTGTAGGCTCCCTGATTCAACAGACGCACAAGCAGAAGATATATCTTCACAAACTCACCGTCTGCCTTCACCATATAGCTGTCGATAAATTCATTGGGAATGATGGTAAGATTGGATTGTATATTCTGTTTTAATAATATTTTTTCCATAATATCTATCCCTTTACCGTTTTTTATCGGAATGGTTTTATCCCGTTTGATGTCTTTTTTTAACGTAGTAATCATAGCACAAGAGACTCCAAAAAAACAGACTTTTCTTGTCCACACCGACCGGTGGAAAAGATGGTATTTCCGGCTTTCAGATCCCTTGTGGATAATGTGGACAAGTCGGTGGATAAATTTGGAAATTGGAAGATATGGTATTATTTCTGTAAAATATCCCTCCATGAGCACAAAATACAGGAGCTCTGATTTCACATTTATGTGTGGAAGAATTCTCACGAATTGTGCATTCTTTTTGGGGAAATGCCGGGAACGGCATAAGACCGTGGAAAAGATGGTGGATGATGTGGATAAAAAAATTTCTGAAAAAAGGATTGCCCGGATACCGAAAATATCTGTATCAGAGCAATCCCAGGATTTAATTCATAAATTTATAATGACCTGCAGCCTGCAGCTTTTTAAACTCATCAAAGAGCCGGAAGAAAGCTTCCACATTTTCGGCAGGACCTACCACGGCCCCGGTTTTCTTTCTGTGGTCAGGGGCCTTCCCCTCAAAGTTGACAGTGATACCTCCCGCCTCTTTTACTATGCACATCCCGGCAGCGAAGTCCCATGCCTGCTGTTCTCTCTCATAGAAAAGTCCACAGCGTCCGCAGGCAGTGTAGCAGTAGTCAAGGGCGGCAGAACCCGTCCTGCGAAGGTCGATGCAGTGGTCTTTCATAAAGCGGGCGAACTCAAAGGTCTCATTTTGCCACTCTTCATAATAAGGTGAGGTTCCGAAATTCACCAGGCATTTCTCCAGGGGCTGGTTGCGAACATGTATCCTCTTTCCGTTCAGATAAGCTCCTTCTCCCAAGGCTGCCTCGAAGAATTCCTTCATATATGGATTATAAACCATCCCCCACAATACCTTTTCCTGATCTGCATAAGCCACGGAGATCCCACTGATCCGGAAATCATGAATAAAATTGGAAGTCCCGTCTATGGGATCTATGATAAACATATACTCTCCGGATGCATCATGCAGATGGTTTTCCTCACATAAAAATGTGGCTTTGGGATCGATCTGTGCCAGTTCCCTGGTAAGGAATTCCTGGGTGTCTTTGTCGCAGGAGGTGACAAGATTATTGAAATCTGTCTTCTGCTCGATATTCAATTCGTGCATGGACAGCAGTCTTCTTCCCGCCTCCAGGATGATTTCTTTACATTTTTGTCTGTTTTCCTTGGTCATAACTGCTCCTTAGGGAAAAGGACCATCCCCGCATACAGATCCGGAAAATGGTCCTCTCCATATTGAAATATGTATGGTATCAGAATTAATCAGGAAACTTTGGTGATGTTCTTTGTGGCTACGATGTCCACGCCGGTTCCTG
>CAMNGO010000110.1 GCA_946538445.1 uncultured Lachnospiraceae bacterium | reverse complement strand
TCTGACGGTGGCGGATGTTCATGCACGACCGGATAAGGAAATGGGATACCAGGCTGCGAAAGCAGCTATGGAATCATCCAATTATCGGGACGGAAATTACGGAGCCGGATGCGGGGCAACCGTGGGAAAGATCAAAGGGATGGAGACATGTATGAAGTCCGGTATCGGTTCCTATGCTGTCCAGATAGGGGAGCTTAAGCTGGGAGCTGTGGTGGCGGTGAATGCTCTGGGAGACATCTATGACTGGAAGACCGGAAAAAAAGTCGCCGGTCTTTTATCTGATGACAAGAAATCCTTCTGTAAGACAGAAGATGTCATGTACGAAAAGATTGATATCATTGACAATAAATTTGTAGGTAATACCACCATCGGAGTGATCATCACCAATGCGGCATTTCAGAAATCCCAGCTCTGTAAAATTGCCGGTATGGCTCAGGATGGCTATGCCAGGTCCATTCGACCGGTCCATACCAGTGCGGACGGTGATAGTATCTATGCTGTTTCCGTGGGACAAGTGGCAGGAGACCAGGATCTGGTAGGCACTTTGGCAGCGGAAGTTATGAGCGAAGCAATCCTTCGGGCAGTGAGATCTGCCAGGGGTGCTTATAGGTACCCATCAGCGGATGAACTGGATTTTAAATAACAGCAACGAGGAAGTATTTATGAAATATGATTTTACAAGCATCATTGACAGACATGGAATGGACGCGGCAGCTATCGACGAGATCGGAGGCTGGGGAATTGCACCTACCAAGCCAAAAGATGGGTATGACTTTATCCCCATGTGGGTGGCAGACATGAATTTTCCCACGGCCCCTTCTATCACAGAGGCCATCATAGCCAGAAGCAAACACCCCCTGTTTGGATACTATTCCCCCAGAAAAGAATATTATGATGCCATCATAAGGTGGCAGGAGAGACATAACGGGATGAAGGACCTGAAGAGAGAATACATCGGGTACGAGAATGGCGTTTTAGGAGGTGTCATCTCAGCGGTGAGATGTTACGCTGAACCGGGAGACAGCATCCTGGTACATAGTCCCACCTATATCGGGTTTACCGGGTCTTTGCGGGGAAATGGCTACCATATCGTTCACAGCCGGCTGAAACAGGATGGGGATGGTATCTATCGGATGGATTATGCCGATATGGATGCCAAGATAAAAAAATACCATATTAAAGTGGCAGTATTCTGCTCCCCCCACAACCCAACCGGCCGGGTCTGGAAGAAGGAGGAACTGCAGCAGGCAGCCGCCATCTTTGAGGAAAATCAGGTTACAGTGATCAGTGATGAGATATGGTCTGACCTCTTATTGCACGAAAATAAACACATACCATTTCAGATGGTCAGCCCTTATGCAAGGGAGAATACGGTTGCCTTATATGCACCCAGCAAGACCTTTAACCTGGCAGGATTGATCGGGAGTTACCATATCATTTACAATAATTCCATGCGGGACAGGATACGAAGTCATTCAGAACGCACTCATTATAACAGTATGAATGTTCTTTCCATGCATGCTCTGATGGGTGCCTACCAGGAAACCGGCGAGGAATGGCTTCTGGAACTTAGGAAAGTATTAAGCAGAAATGTTGACTATGCGGTTGCCTACATCCGGGATCATTTTGAGGGAGTGGAAGTCAGCAAACCGGAAGCTACCTATATGTTATTCCTGGATGCAGGAGAATGGTGCAGGAAAAACCATAAGAAGATTGAAGACCTGCTACATGCAGGATGGGATCTGGGAGTTGGCTGGCAGGATGGGGTGGCCTTCGAAGGACCCAGCCATATCAGAATGAACCTGGCCCTTCCCTTCGAGAGAGTACAGGAAGCATTGAAAAGATTAAGCCAGCATATTTTTACAGGGAGAAAAGTAAGAAAGCTATAATAAAAAGCGGTCACAATCCGCCTTCCTTTAGTTTATGAGTGACCGCTTTTGTGTTTTGATGTCTCAGCTTAAAACTTATGTATTTAGTGCTTATGATAGAACCCGTCCACCTCGTAGCGGGGCTCGCTGGTGAGGTTGACACCCAGGCGTTTAAAGGTCTGTTCATCCACGGAGGAGAGGAGTACAGTGGTATGCACCTCGCATCCCTTCAGATGAGGGAGCTGAGCCAGTGCCAGTTCTGCCAGAGGGTTGGTGGCGGCAGAAGAGGACAGGGCGATCAGGATTTCATCCGTGTGAAGTCTGGGGTTCTTACTTCCCAGGTATTTTGTCTTCAGACTCTGGATCGGTGCGATGGCTCCGGGGGAGATGAGTTTTACTTCATCGTTGATATTGGCCATGCTCTTCAGGGCATTCATCAGTGCCGCTGCGGAACATCCCAGAAGATCGCTGGTTTTGCCGGTGACAATGGTACCGTCAGGCAGTTCGATGGCGGCAGCCGGGTGGCCAGTTTCCTTCTCTTTTTCCAGGGCAGCACCAATCACAGCGCGGTCCTGGAAGGTGACACCTGCCTGTTTCATCAGAATCTCCAGCTTGGACTTGTCATCCCGGGTCTCCCCGTAACGTTTCATCTCACAGAGACATTTGCTATAACGACGGATGATCTCCTGGCGGGAAGCCTGACAGCAGACTTCGTCATCGATGATACAGTTGCCGGCCATATTGACGCCCATATCCGTGGGGGATTTATAAGGGCTGGTTCCGGCGATCAGTTCGAACATGGCATTCACCACAGGGAACACTTCGATGTCACGATTATAGTTGACTGTGGTGACCCCATAAGCTTCCAGATGGAAGGGGTCGATCATATTCACATCATTCAGATCGGCCGTGGCAGCCTCATAAGCAAGGTTGACAGGATGTTTCAGAGGAAGATTCCAGATGGGGAAGGTCTCGAATTTGGCATAGCCTGCCTTCACGCCACGTTTGTATTCATGATAGAGCTGGGAGAGACAGGTTGCCATCTTTCCGCTGCCGGGGCCCGGTGCAGTGATGACTACCAGGGGTTTCTTGGTTTCAATATATTCATTTCGTCCGTAACCTTCGTCGCTGACGATTCGGGAAACCTCGGAAGGATATCCCGGAATACTGTAATGGAGATAAGATTTGATCCCCAATTCGGCCAGACGCTTCTGGAACTGCTCTGCGGAAGGCTGTTTTCCGTATTTTGTAATACAGACACTGCCCACATAGAGGCCAAATCCCTGGAAGACGTCGATGAGTCTGAGCACATCCAGATCATATGTGATACCGTAGTCTCCCCGTACTTTATTATTTTCGATGTCCTCCGCGCTGATGACGATAACGATCTCAGCCTGCTCTTTCAGATGAAGGAGCATCTGCAACTTGGAATCCGGCTGGAATCCCGGCAGGACCCGGGAAGCATGATAATCATCGAATAATTTTCCACCAAATTCCAGATAAAGTTTATTATCAAAAGTCTTGATCCGTTCAAGAATATGCTCTGACTGCATCTTCAGATATTTTTCATTACTAAAACCAATCTTCATATTTTCTCCTCTTCGATTCTTTCTAATCCGTATAGAATTATCCCGTAAAATACGGGGATTCCGTATCAGTAATTATAAACAATCACATCTGATATCATACCACAAAACTTACGGTTAGGGGAAAAAATTTGAAACAATTCAGAATAGTTGGAGGATCAGGAAATAAGAAAAGGCTTCCAATGTATAATGGAAGCCTGTCTGTCTGATAGGGTAAGGGGAGATCAATGATCCCTTTTCATAATTAATTTGTAAGAATCCTCCACCTCGGTTATGTCCCGGATAAAATCGTCGATGGAGCGGTAGTAATAGCGATTCTGCAGCATCCGGATATCTGCCATCACTGACATGGCGATGGCATGACCCTGATTCCCCATATCTTTTATGATATCGTACTCCGGGAAACCGATATCGCCGGCGGTCCGGGAAAGATTCTGATTGGCACAGAAACCTGCCATCTCCCTCAGGACATTCCGCTTGATGTCCTCCAGAAGAAGGGTATCATTTCGGTAGAAATCTTTGGCATCTTCTTTCCAGCACTGGGTAAATACATCCATATAACAGGTGTAGAAATCCCGGATACAGCCCATCATATAGTTTCTGAAGTTCCAGCGGTCCCCTTCCGACGGGAACTCACGGAAGTTCGCACAGAGGTACTGGCTCATCAGCTGGGCCTCCATGTAACCGATATCGTAACCCTGCGGTCCGGCAAAGGTGTATTCCATATCGATTACCTTCAGCTCCTCCGGCCCCACAAATACATTGGAGGTATGGAAATCGCCGTGGATGAATACGTCCGTTTTGGACATGTAATCATGGCGGAGCTTCTTTCTCTCCATGATGACCCGGGGATCCATGACCATCTTCTCAACGAAGGACATATAGCGGGGATCGATATCGCCGCCCTGGCTTTGCTCCGGGAATTCTTTAAACATGAAACCGTGGGTATCAAAGATATTCCTCATACCATGGTTCATGAAATGAATGGTCATATCCCGGAAGGTTTTGGAATCCAGATAATACTCAGAGGTATAGAAATGGGTCTTGGCCAGATATTCTGCGGCCTGTTTTGCAAACTTGGGAAAGATCTTATGCTTGTTCAGTGCAAAACGCATGATGCTTAAGTGGGATACATCCTCCATGGCCAGAACATAATTCTCCTTATCGAAGAAATAGACCTTGGGGATATACTCCGGCACGATGGCACTGCGGAACTTCATGGAATCATACTCCAGCTCTGTCCTGTTGACAGGAAGGGTGTCGATTGTGACAACACGTCCCTGGGGTCTGCCCTGCTTGATAATCAGCTTAGTGTTACCGTCACTGACACGGAAGACGAAGTTAATATACCCGTCTCCATCCTCCTCCACGGTTCCTTCACCGATGGCAGACATGATCAGGGGCTTGGAATAATCCATGTTAGGCATATGCAATTTGAGATAATCTGTAAGATTTTCTTTGCTCAGAATAAACATTCTTATTACCTCTTTATTTATTGCCCAAAAGCACATAATAATCTACCTATATAATACTCCCAAAGTGGGGGAGAGGTCAAATAATTCCACAGATAAATCCTTGGAAACTTGTGGAAATAATTGTCGCAAATATCAACTCCGGAGACAAAAAACAAAGGGTCAGAAATAAAAGCTGCATCAAACGGATAACTCTTGAAAGATTTCTATTGATTTTTAAGCGAACTTAGGCGTATAATGGTGCCGTGTGTGTCATGACTCCGCCGGGAGTCGTGACAATAGGATAAAGTATGAAAATGAACAGAAGCATGAAAGGATAAAATCCATGTCAGATATGATTCATGAGATAAAAAAAAGAAGGACCTTTGCCATCATCTCCCACCCCGATGCCGGCAAGACTACCCTGACGGAGAAATTTCTCCTCTACGGTGGGGTGATCAACCAGGCCGGATCCGTGAAAGGAAAAGCCACTGCAAAGCATGCGGTGTCCGATTGGATGGATATCGAAAAGGAGAGAGGTATTTCGGTCACTTCCTCCGTATTACAGTTTGAATATGAAGACAGATGTATCAACATCCTGGATACCCCGGGTCATCAGGATTTTTCCGAGGATACTTACCGGACCCTGATGGCTGCGGATTCGGCAGTGATGGTGATCGATGCTTCCAAGGGTGTGGAAGCCCAGACCAGAAAGCTCTTCAAGGTATGTGCCATGCGCCACATCCCGGTATTTACTTTTATCAATAAGATGGACCGGGAGGCTCTGGATACCTTCGAACTGCTCGACCAGATCGAAAAGGAACTGGGGATTCCCACCTGCCCCATCAACTGGCCCATCGGATCCGGAAAACATTTCATCGGAGTCTATGACCGGGACCAAGGGGAGATCGATCTGTTTTCCGACACCATGAAAGGAACCCGGATGGGTAATGTGGAGAAGATCTCCCTGGATGATCCGGAAGCAGAAACTTACATGGATCAGGATCAGTATGAGCAGTTGCAGGAAGAAATTGAACTCCTGGACGGAGCCAGCGCGGAATTTGACCAGGAATTGGTAGACCATGGGGAACTCTCCCCTGTATTCTTCGGTTCCGCCCTTATGAATTTTGGCGTAGAGACCTTTTTGCAGCACTTTCTTAAAATGACCAGCACCCCCCTGCCAAGAGTATCAGACCAGGGTGTTGTTGATCCTATGAAACAGAAGGATTTTTCTGCCTTCGTCTTTAAGATCCAGGCCAATATGAACAAAGCACACCGTGACCGTATCGCATTTATGCGGATCTGTACCGGAGAGTTTGATGCAGGCATGGATGCCTTCCATGTGCAGGGCGGAAAAAAAGTCCGCCTCTCCCAGCCTCAACAGATGATGGCCAGCGACCGTAAGATGATTGAGAAAGCTTATGCCGGGGATATCATCGGAATATTTGATCCCGGAATCTTCTCCATCGGTGACACTCTCACCACGGCAGAAGAGAAATATGCCTACGAAGGGATTCCAACCTTTGCGCCGGAACACTTCGCCCGGGTCCGTCAGGTAAATACCATGAAGAGGAAACAATTCCTCAAGGGGGTAAACCAGATCGCCCAGGAAGGTGCGATACAGATCTTCCAGGAGTACAATACCGGTATGGAAGAAATCATCGTCGGCGTGGTGGGTGTCCTTCAGTTTGATGTATTAAAATACCGTCTGAAGAACGAGTATAACGTGGATATCATCCTGGAGAATCTCCCCTATGAACACATTCGCTGGATCCTGAACGACAACATTGATCTGGCGTCCATCAACGGAACCTCCGATATGAAGAAGATCAAAGACCTGAAAGGAAGACCCCTCCTGCTATTCGTCAACAGCTGGAGCGTCGGAATGACCCTGGACCGCAACGAAGGCCTGGAATTATCCGAATTCGGAAACGCCTGAT
>CAMNGO010000109.1 GCA_946538445.1 uncultured Lachnospiraceae bacterium | reverse complement strand
TGAGAATGGGATACATAGACGTCATCATCACCGCTCAGATAATTCTCGCTTCGGATAAAACCGTAACCGCCCTCCACGATTTCCAGGATGCCTTCCGCCTTCATGGGATTCTCCCCGTTCTGGTTCCGGCCTGCACCGTACTCCCTGGGCTCTCTTACTTCCTGGCTCTGAGGCCGTTCTACCGGACTCTTTTCCGGAATGGTTTGTTCCGCTGAAGAATCATCGGAATCCGTCACGTTCTCATCACTTTTGGAATCTTCCTCTTCCAAACGTGCTATCAATTCATTTTTTTTCAAAGTGGATATCTTCGTTATCCCTTTTTCCTTTGCCAATGCACGCAATTGCGCAATCGTCATCTTGGCATATTCCATAAAAGGACCTCCTTATTTTATTCATACTGTAATTCAGTTTATTATATTCTGGGGAATTATGATGCTTATAAAGCTTTGTGACACACCTGGGTGTATATAAGATAATGGACAATGATCAGCTAAAGCAGATCGGAAAGAAACAAAAACTGCTTTGTTCTTGTATCATCATATCATAAACAAAGGAAGAATAAAACAACCTTTTTTCCATTTTCTGCATTGCAGAAAGATTCTTCTGATGATAGAATAGGGGGTAATTCGCTATGAGATAAGGAGCCCTGAGATGGAGCGTTATTATTCTTACTCCCGCTTTCTTAAGGAATATTTCGGAGACAAAATCTATAAGATCTGTCTGGACGGAGGATTCACCTGTCCCAACCGGGATGGTACCCTCTCCACAAAAGGATGCATCTTCTGCAGCCAGGGAGGCAGCGGTGAATTCGCGGAAAGTTCTGCCCTCTCCATCACAGACCAGATTCTCCGGGGGAGGAAGCAGACATCGGAAAAGTACCAGGGGCAACGGTATCTGGCATATTTTCAGGCATTTACCAACACCTACGCCCCCTTGTCCCGGCTGCGTCAGCTCTATGAGGAAGCCATCCGCCAGGAATCCATCTGCGGCATCATTATCGGAACCCGCCCGGATTGTCTGCCGGAACCTGTTTTGCAATACATGGAGGATCTTCAGGCAAAAGAGGGCAAGCCGGTATTCCTGGAGCTCGGTCTTCAGACCTGTCATGACAGCACAGCCCGCTTTTTAAACCGGGGTTATAAGACGGAAGTATTTGCCGATGCAGTAAAAAGATGCCATGCCCATGGACTGCGGGTGACGGTCCACACCATAGCAGGACTTCCCGGCGAGACCAGACAAATGCAGTTCCAGACCGTAGAATATATCAATAAGCTTCCGGTCTCCGGCATCAAGATATCCATGTTGAATCTTCTTAAGAATACGCCGCTGGCATCCTGGTACCGGGATCATCCCTATCCAATCTTAACTATGGAAGAGTATGTGGATCTTGTGATCGGTTATCTGGAGCGGCTCAGGCCGGATATCGTTATCGAGCGGATCACCGGCGACGGTTCCAGAACACTTCTGATCGAACCGAAGTGGATCTTACATAAGCATCTGGTGCTAAATACCATTCGAAAAGAAATGAAACAAAGAAATACAAGGCAGGGAATCAAATATGTCTGAAGAGTCTTTAACACTATACAAATTAATGATCTTATATATGCTGGATAACCTGGAATTCCCCATGACCACCTCCCAGCTGAGTGAGTTCTTTGTCAACAAAGGATACACTTCTTATTTCCATCTTCAGCAGGCCATAAACGAGCTGCATGATGCCCGGTTTATCCGCGGGGAAGTGGTGAGGAACACCACGAATTATTATCTCACCGCCTCCGGTCAGGAGACACTGGATATGTTTCTGGGAAAGATCCCGGATCCGATCAAAAAAGATATCCTGGACTACTTCTCCCTGAAAAAATATCAGCTTAGAAAAGAAGTGGATATCACGGCAGATTACTATCCTCTGAAGAAGGGGGAATATATGGTGAAGACCCAGATTAAAGAGAAGGGCTCCACTCTCATGGAGCTGTATCTGAACGTAGTATCCAAGGAACAGGCCATCGAAGTCTGTGACAAATGGTCTGAAAAATGTGAAAGTGTTTACAGCAAGGTAATGGAGTTATTATTGCTGGATTAGATTAAAAAGAGGGGTCCGACGGAGCTTAAACTCTGTCGGATCCCTCTTATTTTTTATTCTTCCGGTATCTCCATCTCCTCGCCGAGAGCATAGGTTTCAATCAGATCCCAGATCTCGTCTCTGCCGGCTTTTGTGACAGATGAGAAGGGGATGATAGGAACTCCTTCGATCACTCTCAGGGTTTCTTTCAGGATCTTCAGATGTTTTGGCAGCTGGCTTCTTTTGATCTTATCCGCCTTTGTGGCGATGATCACGGGGGAGAAACCATTGCTCAAAATCCACCGGTACATCTGTACATCATTCTTGGTGGGCGGATGCCTCAGATCAATGAGAAGGAAGACCATCCGCAACTGTCTGGAAGTATGAAGATAATTCTCGATCATGGGGCCCCATTTCTCGGAAACGGACTTGGAAACCTTGGCATATCCATAGCCAGGCAGGTCCACGATATAGAGTTCCTGGTTTACATTGTAGAAATTTATGGTCTGGGTCTTCCCGGGCTGGGAAGAGGTCCTGGCCAGAGATTTCCGATTCATCAGGACATTGATCAGAGAGGATTTCCCCACATTTGATTTTCCGGCAAAGGCAACCTCCGGCAGCTGATTGTCCGGCAGTTTGCTGGTAATACCGCAAACTGTCTCCAGGGATGCATTTTTAATGATCATGGTATCAATCAATCCTCCTTAGGAATAAATGCTTTGTCCAGAACATCCTCCATCTGTTTTACATAGGTAATCTCCAGACCGTCAGTGACTTCCTTTTCCAGAGAAAGTACATTCTTCTCATTTTTATAAGGCACCAGCACCTCTTTGATCCCGGCCACTTTGGCGGCCAGCAGTTTTTCTTTCAGCCCACCGATGGGAAGTACTTTACCACGCAGGGTAATCTCGCCGGTCATGGCGATATCACTACGCACTTTAATACCCGTAAAGGCGGACAGCATAGCTGTCGCCATGGTGATTCCTGCGGATGGACCGTCCTTGGGTACCGCTCCTTCCGGGATGTGAATATGAATATCATTATCCTGGAAGAAGGATTCCTCTATCTTGAATCTCGGAGCGATGGAACGAATGTAGCTGAGTCCGATCTCAGCAGATTCTTTCATGACGTCTCCCATACGTCCGGTAAGCTTCAGTTTACCCTGTCCCGGCATAGTATTGACCTCAATGGACAGAGTATCTCCGCCTACGGAAGTCCATGCCAGTCCACGTACGATACCGACCTGAGGATCATCCAGTCCGTCTTCTTCAGAGAAAGGAGCAACATCCAGATAGGTCTCCAGATCTTCGCTGTCCACATAGATGCCCTTCCCTTCCTCCATCAGATTTCTGGCTGCTTTGTGCATCAGAGTGCCGATCTTTCTCTCCAGATTGCGTACACCGGCTTCCCGGGTATAATTACGGATGATGGAGTAGATGGCATCATCGGTGATGGTGATCTGGTCTTCTTCCAGACCGGAAGCTTCTCTCTGCTTCTTGATCAGATATTTCTTTGCGATGTGGAACTTCTCATTTTCCGTGTAACTGGACACTTCGATGATCTCCATACGGTCAAGGAGAGGTTTGGCCACCAGGCTGATGTCATTGGCGGTGGCGATAAACAGGACTTTGCTCAGATCCAGAGGAACCTCCAGATAGTGGTCTCTGAAATTCACGTTCTGTTCACCGTCCAGGACTTCCAGCAATGCAGAAGCAGTATCTCCACGGTGGTCACCACTTGCTTTATCAATCTCATCCAGGAGCATCAGGGGGTTGGCGACTCCGGCATGCCGGATGCCTTCCGCAATCCTTCCGGGCATGGCACCCACATAGGTCTTCCTATGACCACGGATCTCTGCCTCGTCCCTTACGCCTCCCAGGGATATTCTCACGTATTTTTTGTCCAGTGCCCTGGCCACCGATTTGGCGATGGAGGTCTTACCGGTTCCGGGAGGGCCTGTCAGACACAGGATGGTAGCATTATTTTTCTTGGTAAGATTACGGACAGCCAGGTAATCCAGCACCCTCTCTTTGATCTTCTCCAGCCCATAGTGGTCCTCCTCCAGGATCTGTTTGGCATGGGCAAGATCATTGTTATCCGTGGATGCTTTGTCCCAGGGCATCTCCAGCATGGTTTCAATGTAATTCCGGATGGTGTAACTGTCCGCAGACATGATGGGGATCGACTTGAAGCGTTTGATCTCCTTCTCGATCTTCTCCTTTATGTTATCCTTGGCGTTCAGATTCCTGCATTTCTCCAGGAACTCATCCGCCTCGGATGCGGTGTTCTCTTCCCCCAGCTCCTCGCGGATCACCTTCTGCTGTTCCCGCAGCAGGTATTCCCGCTGGTTTTTATCTACGTTACTCTTGACTTTCTTGGCAATCTCATTGCGGTAATCACTGATATCCACTTCTTCCATGAGGATCGTCAGAAGCATCTCCGTCTGTCGTTTGACACTGGCTTCCTCCAGAATCGCCTGTTTTTTGTTGATCTCATAGGGAAGATTGGCGGAGATCGTATAGACCAGCTTGGTCAGTTCTCCCTCATCCGAAAATCCGTCATAGTCAATGTTCATAAGGCCGGGATTCTTCTCGGAAAATAATCTGGCCCACTCTTTCAGACTGCGGAACAAGGCGGTTCTCTCTCCCCAGTCATCCGGGTAATCCTCGGAAAGGATCTCTTCACAATCCGTGAAGAGACTTCCGTCTTTTTCGAAGAGCTGCATGATACGGGCCCGGTATACTGCCTCCACAAAAACCCTCAGAACTCCTTGTCCTGACCTGGTCATCTGCCCGACTTTTACTACGGTTCCCACCTGGTAGAGATCTGTCTCTCCGGGGACCTCAACAGACGGATCTTTCTGGTGGGCAAGAAACAGCATTTGGCGATGAAGCATTGCATTCTCCAGAGCCTTCAGGGATCTTGGCCTGGATACTTCAAAATATGTCTCTGTCTCAGGATATACAATCTTACCACGCAGCGCCAGTACAGGCAGCGTCATTTGATCGTTTTGCATTCTTTTACCTTCCTTCTCAGCGATCTGATATAAAATGTATAAGTCCGGATGGCTCCGTCGCTGCTGGCTTATACAAATAAAGACTGACACGATCGGAGGAACGTGCCAGTCAATGATTCAGAATACGGCCGCATCACCTAGGCGATCTCGCCGTCATCCTTCTTTTCGATAAAAGGATCCAGTACTTCCTCTTTCTCGTCTGTTTTATTATAAGTCAGGACCGGCTCTGCCTCTCCCCTGACTGCTTCTGCCGTGATCAGGCAGCCTTCCACCGTCTCATCTGACGGAATCTGGAACATGAGATCAAGAACCACGGATTCCACGATGGAGCGGAGGCCTCTGGCCCCGGTCTGCCTTGTGATGGCTTTCCTGGCAATCTCAATGAGTGCATCCTCCGTGAAAGATAACTTGACTCCGTCCAGTTCAAATAATCTCTGATACTGTTTCACCAAAGCACTCTTAGGCTCGGTGAGAATCCGGATCAAAGCTTCCTCATCCAGTGGATTGAGGGAGACATTGATGGGAACCCTGCCGATGAATTCCGGGATCAGACCAAACTTGACAAAGTCCTCCGGCAATACCTGTTTCAGCAATGCCCCCAGATCTTTTTTCCGGTTCTCCAGGATCTCAGCCTGGAAACCGATGGATTTCTGTCCGATCCGGTTTTCTATGATCTTCTCAAGGCCATCAAAAGCTCCTCCGCAGATAAAGAGGATATTGGTGGTGTCAATCTGGATCATCTCCTGATGGGGATGCTTTCTGCCGCCCTGGGGTGGGACGGAAGCCACGGTGCCCTCGAGAATCTTCAGCAGTGCCTGCTGTACACCCTCGCCCGATACGTCACGGGTGATGGATGTATTTTCAGATTTTCTGGTAATCTTATCGATCTCATCGATATATATGATTCCATGCTGGGCACGGTCGATGTCGTAATCCGCAGCCTGGATAATCTTAAGAAGGATATTCTCCACATCCTCCCCCACATAACCTGCTTCTGTCAATGCGGTCGCATCGGCGATAGCAAAGGGGACATTGAGAACTTTGGCAAGTGTCTGAGCCAGCAGAGTCTTGCCCGAACCGGTGGGCCCGATCATGATGATGTTACTCTTCTGGAGTTCCACATCATTCTCAACACCGGCATTGATGCGTTTATAGTGGTTGTATACTGCCACAGAAAGAACTTTTTTCGCTTCATCCTGACCGATCACATAATCGTCAAGAAACGCTTTCATCTCCTTTGGCTTGATGAGATTGATTCCGTTCTCATCATCATTATACTCCATCAGATCAAGGTCGTCTTCGATGATCTCTGTGCAGATGTCGATACATTCATCGCAGATAAAGACTCCATTGGGTCCTGCGATCAGTTTCCGCACCATATCCTGGGATTTCCCGCAGAAGGAGCAGTAACAAGGTTTATTATCGGAACGTGATGCCATCCATTCACCTCATTTCTAAAAATATCAGCAGAGGTTACTACGGTAAAAACCATAGTAACCCCCGATTGATTACATTCGCTTATCTACAACAATATCAATCAGTCCATATTCTTTTGCCTCTTCGGCCGTCATCCAGTTATCACGCTCCGTATCGGCTTTTATCTTCTCATAAGGCTGACCGGTATTCTCTGCAAGAATACGATTCAATTTTTCTTTTGTCTTTAAGATGTGCTCTGCCGCGATCTCAATCTCCGTAGCCTGTCCCTGCGCACCGCCGGAAGGCTGATGAATCATGATCTCAGCATTGGGAAGCGCGAGGCGTTTTCCCTTTGTTCCACCTGCCAGAAGGA
>CAMNGO010000108.1 GCA_946538445.1 uncultured Lachnospiraceae bacterium | reverse complement strand
TGTCGGCGGATCTGCTCCATGCAGTCCTCCACCTTATACTGTTCCCGCTCGATCTTTCCGAACCGGCTCCTCACCGGATCCTGGCGGTCCTTCTTCCGCTTCATGACCATACAGAAGACCTCATTCAGCCTCTGCAGGGTCACATCTCCCACGATCTCCCTGGTATTGACAGGCTCCACATAGGCTTTGACTTCCTCCGGCACAGACTCCTCTTTATAGAAAATCTTATCGGCGTCCACGCTGCGGTCCTTTAACTCTCCGGCGGCGTACTTGTACATCTTGTACTCGATCAGCCTTTCCACCAGTTCTTCTCTGGGGTCTTCTTCCTCCTCTTCTTCCTGAGGAAGAAGCATATGGGCCTTGATCTTCAGCAAGGTGGAGGCCATCACCAGGAATTCCCCGATGCTTTCCATGGAATAGATCTCTTCCAGGGCACGGAGGTATTCCAGATACTGATCTGTGATCAGGGCGATGGGAATATCGTAGATACTGACTTTATTCTTTTCGATCAAATGTAAAAGAAGGTCCAGCGGGCCTTCAAATACATCAACTTTCACATCAAGTTTCATCCTCTATACCTGTCTCCTGCTTTATCTGTCGACCTTGGGCAGATCATCCCGGTTCATCCGGTTATATTTTGCGATGATGGCACTCTCATCCGTGGCGTCGGCAGAATGATCCTCCTCCGGCACCTTAAGGCCGAATAGTTCATAGACTTTGTCATCTTCCTGACATTTGCATTCCTCTTTCCAGTCCACCTTGTAGATGATGGCACCCAGAGCCGGGATGTGGACAGTTACGCTGTAATCAAACCATTTGTAGCCTCTCTTCTCCGTCCAGATATCCTCTTTCACGTCGGAGAAATATCCGCCGTACTCGGTCCTTTCCCCGGAGAGGGCTTCCTGGAACAACGCCGGGTGGTCATAGCCGAAGCGGAAGGATGGATACTCATTATCACTCATGTTCAGGACGATCACATACCTGCTGTCCCCTGAGAAGCGTTCATAGATGTAGACCCGCTCCTCCTTGGCATTCACTTCCAGCCAGCGGAAATGCTCGGAATTATAGTCCCCGTCATAGAAGGCCGGCTGGGTGGTGTACAGGTGGTTCAGTTCTTTCAGATACTTCTTTAAGGACTGATGCTTGGGATAGTCCAGGAGCATCCAGTCACATTCTTTGGACTGATCCCACTCCCGGAACATGCCGATCTCATTTCCCATGAAATTGAGCTTCTTGCCCGGGTGGGTGAACATGTAAGCATACAGGGTCTTCACCTGCTGGAACTTCAGGTCATAATGGCCCCACATCTTCTGTATGATGGTAGCCTTTCCATGAACCACTTCATCGTGTGACAGGGGCAGGATATAGTGCTCCCTGTAGAAATATGACATGGAGAAGGATAATTTATGATAATTGAATTTACGATCATATGGGTGGAGTTTGAAAAAATTCAGGGTATCGTTCATCCATCCCATATCCCATTTATAATCAAATCCCAGCCCATCGTATTCCACAGGCGCGGTCACCTTGGGATAGTTGGTGGAATCCTCCGCGATGAGCATGGCGGAGGGGTGTCTCTTCTGAAGCCCCTGATTCATGGTCTGGATAAATCTGATGGCCCCTGCGTTCACACCCTTGGCATAGTCTCCCTGCCAGTAGATCACATTGCTGATGGCATCCATCCGGATCCCGTCAAAATGGAAGACACTGAGCCAAAAATCCGCAGCAGACTGGAGGAAGGTGCAGACTTCACCCCGGTAATAATTGAAATTACAGGTTCCCCACTCACTGTAGCCAATCTCCGGCTCCGGATATTCATAAAGGGCTGTCCCGTCAAACTGGAGCAGACAATAATCATTTTTTACGAAATGAACCGGAACAAAATCTATGATCACTCCGATCCCTTCCTTATGGAAGAGATCCACCATCTTCTTAAGATCAACCGCATCCCCGTAACGGGAGGTGGGGCAGAAAAACCCGCTGACCTGGTATCCCCAGGATTCGTCGGAGGGGTGTTCCGACAGGGGCAGGAATTCCACGTGGGTGTAACCCATCTCTTTCACATAGGGGATCAGGCGCTCTGCCAGCTGGTCATAGCGGTACCAGCCGTTCTCTCCATCCTGATTTTTCCTCCAGGAGCCTGCATGAACCTCGTAAATATTGACGGGGGAGTCATAATTCTTGGTCCTCTTCTCCATCCACTCCTTGTCCGTGAACTGATAGGCATCCAGATCTACCACCCGGGTAGCCGTTCTGGGACGGACTTCCGATCCATTTCCGTAGGGATCGAAACGGTCTTTGGATGTCCCGTCTTTATGGTAGACACGGTACTTATAGAGATCTCCGGCTTTCATCCCCGGAATCCTGATGGAATATACTCCGGATAAACCATCCTGAACCATGGCATGTCCGGATCCGTTCCAGCCGTTAAAATCTCCGATCAGTTCCACTTTCTCAGCCTTGGGAGCATACACCCGGAAGACGACTCCGTCTTCCTCGATATGTGATCCGAAATATGTATATGCATCAAAAGATTTTCCGATATAAAACTCATGTATATCCATAGGAAAACTCCTTTCTTCCTACCTACTGTTCCTACTCTTATTGTAAGCATTTTCAGGTGGAATATCAAGGAAGGTTTGCAAAATAAAAAAAGGTTTCCGGATTGGAAACCTTTTTTGTGCTTTCATTACATGCTCAATGTTAGAATATTCTAAACTCCGTTAAGCTGAAATCTATTTCGCATAATCAATCGCTCTTGATTCACGGATGACATTCACCTTGATCTGTCCCGGATAATCAAGTTCGCTCTCAATCTGTTTTGAAATATTTCTTGCTAAAAGAATCATATCAGAATCGCTAACCTGTTCAGGAACTACTGCTACCCGAATTTCTCGGCCTGCCTGAATAGCAAAACTCTTATCAACTCCCTTAAAGGCGTTAGCTATATCTTCCAACTGTTTTAATCTCGTGGTGTACGTTTCCAAGGTCTCTCGTCTGGCACCCGGTCTTGCGGCAGAAATGGTATCGGCCGCCTGCACGATACATGCGATCAGACTGGTGGGCTCAACATCACCATGATGAGATTCAACAGCGTTTATTACGATTGGAGATTCTTTATATCTCTTACATAAATCAACACCGATTGTGATATGAGAGCCTTCCATCTCATGATCCACGGATTTACCGATATCATGCAACAGTCCTGCTCTTTTTGCCAAACGAACATCTTCCCCGATCTCCCCTGCCAGGAGGCCGGATAATTGTGCTACTTCGATGGAATGCTTGAGGGCATTCTGCCCGTAGCTGGTACGATACTTCATCTTGCCAAGAAGTCTCACAAGCTCAGGGCGGATACCATGGACGCCGGCTTCGATGATCGCAGCCTCACCGGCTTCTCTCATGCTCTGCTCCACTTCGTTCTGGGCTTTTTCCACCATCTCTTCGATTCTGGCCGGATGGATTCTTCCATCCACGATCAGTTTCTCAAGGGCGATTCTGGCCACTTCTCTGCGGACAGGATCAAAACTTGATAAAATCACTGCCTCAGGAGTATCATCGATGATCAGATCCACACCTGTCAAGGTCTCCAGAGTACGGATGTTACGTCCTTCACGACCGATGATTCGACCTTTCATCTCATCGTTGGGCAACTGAACCAAAGAGATCGTTGTCTCGGCCACATGGTCTGCCGCACACTTCTGGATGGCGGTCACCACGTAATCCTTGGCCTTCTTGTTTGCTTCTTCCTTGGCTCTGATGGTCTGTTCTTTCACCATCACAGCCATGTCATGTTTCACTTCGTCTTCAACAGTTTTCAGCAGATAATCTTTTGCTTGTTCAGAGGTTAAACCTGAAATTCTTTCCAGTTCCTGCGTGTGCTTAGCATGAAGTTCATCAACCTTTGCTTTCTGACGATCCAGTGCAGCTTCCTTGTGGGAGAGGGATTGTTCCTTCTTCTCAAGGTTCTCCAGCTTACGGTCAATCTGTTCTTCTTTATTGAGAACACGTTTCTCGTAGCGCTGCAGCTCTGCCCGGCGTTCTTTATTCTCCTTCTCGAACTCATTCTTTGCCTTCAGCGTCTCCTCCTTGGCCTCCAGAAGAGCTTCCCTCTTCTTGGTCTCGGCGGTCTTCAAAGCCTCATCAAGGATCTCTCTGGCTTTGTCCTCCGCACTGCCGATCTTGGCCTCCGACACGTTCTTATGATAAGTCAGTGCCGCAAAGGAAGAAATAGCTGCTGTAAGAATGATAGCGACAATTAAGATGATGATATACATCGCTGAACTCATACCGACAGGAGCACCTCCTTATTTAGTTTTATTGTATAAAAGTACAACAATATTATTTTAGACTTAATCTTTACAAAAGTCAAGTATTATTGTCGCGGCTTATACATTTATGACCACATCTCTGGCTTCCCTTAATGCATCGATGGCCCTTCTTGCCTTCACTGCGTCACCTATGACATACTGCTCCGGAACGAGGCCCTCCGGGAATGGCTGATAGCTCCTGGAACCCAGAGCCATAACCACAGTGTCAAATCCGCGCAGTTCCAGATTCCTGGTCCTGACTCCGTCCGCATAGATCTCCTCCACCGGTTCGGATACGTAGGTCTTCACATTGTTCTCTGCAAAACTCTTCATAAGGTAAATACGATGTTCTCCTATAATGTCTTCGGCGATCATATCCTTGGCTTCCACCACAGAGACAGCAAAGCCACGCTCTGCCAGATAATCTGCCGTCTCACAACCCACCAGTCCGGCACCGATGACCAGGACATTCTTACCGCACTGTTTCTTTCCGTCCAGCACATCGATGGCGTCGATGGTATGATCTATTCCGGGGATGGCGGGCCTGAGCGGTGTGGCGCCTGTGGCGATCACCAGAACATCGGGGCCCATCTCCCGGATCATCTCTTCCGTCACCTCGGTATCTTTATGAATCTTTACTTTATATTTGTCGCACAGGACGATAAAGCTGCGGAGGGCGCTGGTGATATCTCCTTTTCCCGGAGGTACTGCAGCCAGTCTCATCTGTCCGCCCAGAACACTTTCTTTCTCATAGACATCCACCTGGTGTCCTTTTCTGGCCAGCTGGTAGGCGGTGAAGAGGCCGCCGATGCCCCCGCCTACGATCATGACGCGTTTTGCGGTTTCGGCTTTGTCAGTCAGATGGCTTTCATAGCCCACAAATGGGTTGACCAGACACTCAATGGGCTGGCCCACAAACATATTTCCCACACATCCCTGAAGACATCCGATACAGGGAGTGATCTCCTCGAATTTGTTCCCGGCTGCTTTGTTTGGGAAATGAGGATCGGCAATCGATTGTCTGCCCATGGCGATCATATCGGCGTAGCCTTTTTTAACCACCAGTTCCGGCAGATAAGGATCATTATAACGTCCCACGGTGATCACAGGGATATCCACCACATCTTTGATTTTCTTTACATGGTCCAGATTGAATCCCTGATGGATGCAGGAAGGTGCCCACATGTACTCATCCTTCAGATGAATACTTCTGGATACATCGATGGCGTCGATGCCGGCTTCCTCCAGGTAGGCGGCGATGGCCTGTGCATCTTCAACTGTCACTCCCCCCAGGGTCTCATCGCAGCTGTTGATCCTGGCCAGGAGGGCGATATTGTGGCCCACTTTGCGTCTGATATTATCGATGATCAGTTTGGGCAGGCGCATCCTGTTTTCAAAACATCCCCCGAACTCATCCAGACGTTTGTTGGTCTGCGGGGAGATAAAACTGGACACAAGATAGCCGTGGGCCATGTGGATCTCCACTGCGTCCACCCCTGCCTTCTTGGCCCGGACTGCAGCATCCCCATATAACTCTGCCAGGTCATAGATCTGCTCAGTGGTCATCTCCTGAGGGATATCCTTGTTGCAGGAAGCCTGGATCCTGGAGGCGGACTTGAGAGGATAACCTGCTGCCTTGGCGCTGCCCTCCGGTCCGGCCTGCTGAAGCTGAACCATCACCTTGGAGCCATAGGTGTGACAGGCATCCACTGTTCTTTTTAATGCATCGATCATGCTGTCATCATAGAGACAGTGCTTCTTGGGCCCACCCTTGGCAGTGGGATCGATCACGGTGGCTTCGATGGTAATCAATCCAAAACCACCCTTGGCTCTCTCACGGTAATAAGCCAGAGAGCGTTCACTCAGTTCCCCCGTGGCGATAGCATAATTGTTGGACATAGGAGGAACCATAAAACGGTTATTAACGGTCATGGGACCTATTTCAAGCGGCTGATACATGTACTTCATAGTAAATCTCCTTATTATTGTCATATTATTTTCACATCATTTTATATTATAAAAATATTATATTATATCTGGCCACAATTTTCTAGTATTCTATAAAAAATGAGTTGTCTGAAAACATATCCTCCATCTTCAGGCAACTCATTGGTCATACTATAAAGATTAACTATATCTGTCGATCAGCTGTGGGCATCCTGCATATCCTGAAGGATCTCCCGGACTGTGTTGACAGAATAACCCTTCCTGGCAAAATGCATGAGGATCTTCCGCTCGGATGTGTAGTCAAGCTCCGGGAACTTCCGGGCATATTTCTCCACAAGAGGGCGGATGTCCTCCGCGGACTGCTGTCCCTCCTCCTCCAGGGCCAGGCGGATGATATCTCCCGGGACCCCTTTCCGAAGCAGGATCTCCTTCATCTGGAGAAAGCTCTTCTTTCCCTTGTGGGAATAGATGTAGTCCTCCACATATCTCCTGTCATCGATATAACCGTGCTCGGTGACGAAGGCCATGGCAGCAGCTATGGAACGGGAATCATTGAGAGACTTCTCCAGTTTCTCCACCACGTCCTGCTCCGTCATGTCCTTTTTAGCCAGGAGCCCAAGGGCATGTCTTCTGGCTCTGGGAACCGCATACTCTGCATGGATGTCCAGGAGATTATCCTC
>CAMNGO010000107.1 GCA_946538445.1 uncultured Lachnospiraceae bacterium | reverse complement strand
TTCCAGGAAAATGATTATATGAAGGATGCCATGGAGGTTATCCGACATCTGTAATCCTTTAATAGAGGGTTTGTTGCAGAAGGAATAATATAGAATCCGGAGGTGTATATGGATAACAAAGACAAGAGGAGGGATCCCAATAAGAACAGAAATATCCGGTCAGCCGTAATCATGGTGGCGATCTGTCTGGTGATCACTCTCTTATTCTCAAGTCTCCTGACCAGATATCGAAACGGAAACCAGCAGGAAATCAGCTATAGTGAATTTCTGAATATGGTGGAGAAAGATGAGGTCAAGGAGGTGACTGTCGGCGATTCAAAGATTATGATCGAGCCGAAAAAGCAGACCAATCCTGTGATGAAGACTACCTATTATACCCGACCGATATCGGACTACAAACTGGTGGACCGGCTGAGAGATTCCGGAGTTAAGTTTTCCAGGGAAAACACCAGCTCCAGTTCAACCATCCTTTCCATCCTTTTATCCTATGTGTTACCCTTTGTCCTGATTTACGGTGCCATGTTCCTGATCATGCGTAACCTCGGAAGAGGCGGGGGCATGATGAGCGTTGGAAAGAGCAATGCAAAGGTTTACGTGGAGAAGAAAACCGGGGTGACATTTGCCGATGTTGCCGGTCAGGATGAGGCCAAGGAAAGTCTGACAGAGATGGTGGACTTCCTCCATGATCCCGGCAAATATCTGAAGATCGGTGCCAAACTTCCTAAAGGAGCTCTTCTGGTGGGCCCGCCCGGAACAGGAAAGACTCTGTTGGCCAAAGCTCTGGCCGGGGAAGCCAATGTTCCTTTCTTTTCTTTATCCGGTTCCGATTTCGTGGAGATGTTTGTAGGTGTCGGTGCATCCAGAGTGCGTGACCTGTTCAAGCAGGCACAGAGTATGGCCCCCTGTATCATTTTCATCGATGAGGTGGATGCCATCGGTAAAAGCCGTGACAGCAGATTTGGAGGCAATGATGAGCGGGAGCAGACCCTGAATGCCCTCCTGGCTGAGATGGACGGCTTCGACTCCTCAAAGGGTCTTATCATCCTCGCGGCGACTAACCGGCCGGAAGTGCTGGATAAAGCCTTACTGAGACCGGGTCGATTTGACCGCAGGGTTATCGTGGAACGCCCTGACCTGAAAGGCCGTGTGGAGACCCTGAAAGTACATTCCAGGGATGTGAAGATGGATGAAACAGTGGATCTGGATGCGGTGGCTCTGGCTACGTCAGGTGCCGTAGGTTCGGATCTTGCCAATATGATCAACGAGGCAGCCCTTGCAGCAGTTAAGGATGGCAGAACCGCAGTCAGTCAGAATGATCTGATGGAGGCTGTGGAGGTCGTATTCGCCGGTAAGGAGAAAAAGGACCGCATTCTTAATGAGAAAGAAAAACGGATCGTCGCCTACCATGAGGTGGGACATGCTGTCTGTATCGCTACCTGCAAAAACGCGGAACCGGTCCAGAAGATCACGATCGTTCCGAGAACCATGGGCGCTCTCGGCTTCACCATGAGTGTTCCCGAGGAAGAGAAGTATCTCATGAGCAAAGAAGAGATGCTGGATGAACTGGTAGGTCTTTTCGGCGGCCGCGCAGCGGAGGAAGTTGTCTTCCAATCCATCACGACCGGTGCTTCCAATGATATTGAACGCGCGACATCCATCGCTCGTTCCATGATCACAATGTATGGTATGTCCGACCGTTTCGGGCTGGTTACTCTGGAATCTGTCCAGGACCGCTATCTGGATGGACGTGCCGTCATGAATTGCTCCGAGACTACCGGCGCACAGATCGATGAGGAAGTGCAGAAGGTTCTGAGGAATGCCTATGAAAGATCTCTGGAGATCATCAAGGAGAACAGGGATGTTCTCGATGAGATCGCGGACTTCCTTATTGAACGTGAGAATATTACCGGCAAGGAATTCATGGAGATTTTCAACCGGCAGAAGAACACTCAGAAAGATGAGGAGATAACGGCTGAGACGATTCCCGCTGAGGAATCCGAACCTGCAGTCGAGTAAAAAACAGACCATTGCGCGCAAAGAATGACAATTTCTTCTTTGCGTACAATGGTTTTTTCAGATACAGATAGACAAGACATCCAACAGGATGGGAGGATCAGTATGTTTGACCTTGAAGAAGAATTAAAAAAACTGCCTGCAAAACCCGGTGTGTATCTCATGCACAATGATAAGGATGAGATCATCTATGTGGGCAAGGCCAGAATCCTGAAAAACCGGGTCCGCCAGTATTTTCAGTCCGGCCATAACCACAGCATAAAGATTGAACATATGGTTTCTCATATAGCTTATTTTGAATATATCATTACCGATTCTGAACTTGAGGCCCTGGTTCTGGAGTGCAATCTGATCAAAGAACACCGACCCCGTTATAACACCATGCTGAAAGATGATAAGGCGTATCCCTACATCCGGGTGACAGTACAGGAGGACTTCCCCAGAATCCTTTTCTGCAGGAGAGTGAGACGGGATAAATCGAAATATTTCGGGCCTTACACCAGTGCGGCAGCAGTGAAAGAAAGCATTGACCTGATCCAGAAGGTCTACCGGATCCGCAACTGCAACCGGTCTCTGCCCAAGGATATCGGAAAAGAGAGACCTTGTCTCTACCATCAGATTCATCAATGCGATGCCCCCTGCCAGGGCTGGATCAGCAAAGAAGAGTACAGAAAAAACGTGGACCGCATGATGGAATTCCTGCAGGGGCATGACAGAGGTATTCTGGAAGACCTGGAGAAAAAAATGAAAGCGGCGGCGGAAGAACTGGATTTTGAACAGGCGGCGGAATACAGAGACCTGATGGCAAATGTCAGACGAATCGGAGAGAGACAGAAGATCAATAATACCGATGGAGATGACAGGGATATCATTGCCCTTAGCGGAGACGGAAAAGAAGCGGTGGTCTCCATCTTCTTTATCAGGAACGGAAGACTGCTGGGAAGAGATCATTTTCACATGACCGGAATCGATGGAACCGGCTATCCGGAGATTCTCACGGATTTCATCAAACAATTTTATGTAGGAACCCCCTTTATCCCAAGGGAAATCCTGACCCAGGTTGAAATCATGGACAGTCCTATTTTAGAAAAATGGCTCAGTGACAAACGGGGAGGAAAGGTTTCCATCTCGGTACCCAAGAGGGGACAGAAATCTCAGATGATGAAGCTGGCCAGAGAAAATGCCCAGAACGTTCTGATCAAAGACAGTGAAAAACTGAAAAGGGAAGAGAAACGAACCATCGGTGCCATGAAGGAATTGGAAGGCTTGCTGGGAATACCTGACCTGGTACGCATGGAAGCCTTCGATATCTCCAATACCAACGGATTTCAGAATGTGGCTTCCATGGTGGTATTTGAAAAAGGAAAACCCAAAAGGAGCGATTACCGAAAATTCCGGATCCGGTCCGTGGAAGGCCCGGACGACTATGCCTGCATGGAGGAGGCTCTCAGCAGACGCTTTTCCCACGGCTTAAGAGAAATCGCCGAGATGGGGTCAGACCCCCTGGGCAATAAAACGGGTGGATTTCACCGTTTTCCTGATCTGTTGATGATGGATGGAGGAAAAGGACAGGTCAATATCGCCTTGAAGGTGTTAAAAGAAATGGATCTGGATATCCCGGTCTGCGGGATGGTGAAAGATGATTTTCACCGGACCCGCGGCCTGTATTATAAAAATGAGATTGTGGAATTCCCCAGGAACTCCGAAGCATTTCTCCTGGTGACCCGACTTCAGGACGAGGCCCATCGCTTTGCTATAGAATACCATAAGAATCTGCGGAGCAAAGGGCAGGTACATTCTGTTCTTGACGAGATCAAGGGAGTGGGACCGGCGAGAAGGAAAGCCCTCCTCCGCCATTACCAGGATATCGGCAAGATTCGTGAAGCTTCCGTGGAGGAGCTTGGCAGCATTGATGGGATTACGGAACAAGTGGCCAGGGAGATCTACGCTTTCTTCCATAAGAATCAGCAGGCCATTTCTGATCCCGGGGACGGAGTATCCGATCCTACCAATATGAAAGCTATTAAAAGTGAACCGGATATGTTAGAATAGGGGCATAAGGATTCCGATTGAAGTTAGGAGGATTATCAATATGTTTAAGGTGAAATTGACAGATCTCGTCGCGAGAATGGAACTGAAGAACCTTCTTCCGGATATAGATATCGAAGAGATAGAGATTACCGAAGCTGCGGCTAACAGACTTGCCCTTCAGCTGACCGGTTTCTTTGACTTCTTTCAGGCAAACCGCATTCAAATCATAGGTAATGCGGAGTATGCCTATCTCAAAACCATACCGGATGAGAAAATGATTCCGATCTACGAGGAGATCCTCAGCAATAAGATCCCCTGTGTTATTTTTACTCAGGGAAATGAGCCATGTGAGCGGCTTTTAAATGTGGCGGAAGAGAAAGGGATACCTATTCTGGCTACCCAGAGGAATACCTCGGAATTTGTGGCAGTGGCAGTGCGATGGCTCAGCGAACGTCTGGCACCCCGTGTTTCTATTCACGGTGTGCTGGTGGACGTCCATGGGGAAGGCGTGCTGATCATGGGAGAGAGCGGTATCGGAAAAAGTGAAGCTGCCCTGGAACTGATCCACCGGGGTCATCGACTTGTATCGGATGACGTGGTGGAAATCCGAAAAGTAAGTGATGATAAGCTGGTGGGAACCTCACCGGACATCACCAGACACTTCATCGAACTGAGAGGAATCGGCATCGTGGATGTAAAGAGCCTCTTCGGTGTAAAAAGTGTGAGGGAATTCTGTGACATCGACCTGGTTATCCGTCTGGAAGACTGGAACCGGGAGAAGAATTATGACCGTCTGGGACTGGGGGAAGAGTCCATCGAATTTCTGGGCAACAAGCTGGTATGCTATTCCATCCCGGTACGTCCGGGACGTAATCTTGCGGTCATCGTCGAGTCTGCCGCCAGCAATTTCCGGGCCAAAAAGATGGGCTACAATGCGGCACAGGAGTTATATAACCGCGTGACAGGCAACCTGAACAAAGGACAGGAGTAATCAGATATGAAGTATATTTTTGGGATTGATTTGGGCGGAACCACAGTCAAAAACGGTATCTTCACCACGGAAGGCCAGCTTCTCTACAAATGGGAGATCCCGACGGATACCAGTGAAAACGGAAAGAATATCCTGGCGGATATCGTGGCAACCTGCAAAGAGACATCTGCCAGACAGGGGTATGCCTATGACCGGTTCATCGGACTGGGAATCGGCGTTCCGGGAACGGTGACAAGGGAAGGAAATGTCCAGTCCTGCGTAAATCTGGGATGGGGATATACAGAAGTGAAAACTATCCTGGAAGAGCTCTCCGGCCTGCCGGTAATGGTTGGAAACGATGCCGATGTGGCTGCTCTGGGAGAGATGTGGCAAGGAGCGGGCAAGGGCTGTTCCGATATGGTGATGGTGACTCTTGGAACCGGCGTGGGAGGCGGAGTGATTGCCAACGGAAAACTGGTGCGTGGAGCCCATGGCTTTGGAGCAGAGATCGGACATATGCGTGTCGATTTCGAAGAGGAAGCATTCTGCAACTGTGGCAAGAGAGGATGTCTGGAACAATACTGTTCCGCCAACGGGATTGCCCGTCAGGCGAAGATTGCTTTGAATGACGGCTCCCGGGAAAGCTCCCTTAATAAGCTAAAGGATATCACTGCCAAAGATGTCTTTGATGCAGCCAAGGCAGGGGATGAATTTGCTATGGACCAGGTGAACAACTTTGGCGAGCGCTTGGCCGTGGCATTGTCCTACATAGCATGTGTGACGGACCCTGAGATGTTTGTCATCGGGGGAGGCGTCTCCAAGGCAGGGACGATTGTAATCGATGCGATTAAGCCTTATTATGAGGAAAATACCTATGGCAGACAGAGAGATGTCAGATTTGTCATAGCCCGGCTTGGAAACGATGCCGGGATTTATGGAAGTGCAAAACTGTTAATCGAATGACATAATATTCTATAGCAATTTTAACTAAAGGGTGGTAGAAAGCCATCCTTTTTTTTGTCCTTATTTCACATTGTATAAAAAAATTCCATACGGTATTATTATAGAGGTAGATTAATGGCAGGAGACATGTGATGGAACAAGAATTTCAGAATGAATTGCAACAGATTATAACCCATGGAGCTTTTTTTGTGAATGAGCCTATGAGCAGGCATACGACCTTTGGGATCGGCGGACCCGCAGATATTTTTGTGGATGTTTCTTCCGCGGATGAGATCCGTCAGATCTGCCGGCTGGCCTGTTCCCGGGAGGTTCCCTTTTTTATTGTGGGAAACGGCAGCAATCTTCTGGTATCGGATGAGGGAATCAGGGGCCTTGTGATTCATCTGGGCAGATCCTTTTCAGAGGTGGAAAGGGATGGGGAGATCATAAAAGCACAGGCCGGGGCTTCCCTTGGAAAGATAGCCAGGGTTGCCTTAGATGCGTCCCTCACAGGGTTTGAATTTGCAGCAGGTATCCCCGGTTCTTTCGGAGGTGCCGTCTCCATGAATGCCGGAGCCTACGGCGGGGAGATGAAAGACATCCTAGTGGATGTGGATCTGCTGACTCCCCAGGGAGAAATCATAACCCTGAAGGCGGAAGAGATGGATCTGTCCTACCGCCACAGCATCGTTTTTGATGAGAATTATATCGTGCTTGGAGCCAGAATCCGGTTACAGCAGGGTAAAGAGCAGGAAATCAGGGAGAAGATGGATCAACTTGCCCGTGCCCGAAAGGAAAAACAACCTCTGGAGTATCCCAGCGCCGGATCCACTTTCAAAAGACCCACAGGCTATTTTGCCGGGAAGCTGATCCAGGATGCGGGACTGAAGGGATATACCGTCGGAGGAGCCATGGTGTCCGAGAAACATGCCGGGTTTGTGGTGAACCACGGAGGGGCAACTGCTCAGGAAGTCCGCTTTCTGATCTGCCAGGTTCAGAAAAAAATCCAGGACAAGTTCGGTGTTCATATGGAGCCGGAAGTA
>CAMNGO010000106.1 GCA_946538445.1 uncultured Lachnospiraceae bacterium | reverse complement strand
ATGCGACAGCCCTCTTTAATTTTCTTTCCATATCAGATCCAGTTCATAATCTGACAGCAGCTGCCCCTGCATATACAGGGAATATTCGATTCTAAGGAGCAGGGAGTCGGGGGTCTCTTTGCCGTGGATCTTCCTGGTCCGGGATTCCAAATCCATAGGTCCGGCCACCGTCTGATAGTGGCAGGGTCTCAGGGATCCTTTCCGGAAGTGCAGGAGGGATTCCCCCAGGCCCTTCTTTTTAAGGATCACCTCATGATCCGTCATGGTCAGGCGTACCTGCTGGTGGGCTCCGCCTTCCATATATTCTTTGTAAAACAGATATCTCTTTCCATCTCTGGAGATATACCTGGCGGTGGTCCTGAGTTCGTTGACCTCCTCCCGGTCTCCTTCCCGACGGATGCCGCGGATGGTCAGCGTCCCGGTTCTGTGGCTGGCTTTATCCATGTTCTCACCCGTCGAAGCGAGTCATGGCGAGGTCGATGAGTTTTTTGATCAGCTCCGGTTTCTTAACTCCTTTTGCCTCCCAGAGCATGGGGTACATACTGATGCCGGTAAAGCCGGGAAGGGTATTGATCTCGTTAAATACCACTTTATTCCCATCCTCTGTCAGGAAGAAGTCCACCCTGGATAAGCCAAAGCAATCCAATGCCTTGTAGATTTTCACTGCCTTGTCCCGGATTTCTTCCTCGATGCCTTCCGGCAGCTCGGGATCGATCACGGTCTTGGACTCACTGTTATTGTATTTAGCTTCGTAACTGTAGAAGGTATCGGCAGCCAGGATTTCTCCGATGCCGGAGGCTTTCGGATTATTTCCCCCGAAGACGGCACACTCCAATTCCCTGCCCACGATGGTCTCTTCCACGAGAATCTTGTTATCGTGTCTGGCAGCGAGTTCCAATGCCTTGGCCAACTCTTCCCGGTTTTCTGCCTTGCTGACTCCCTGGGAAGAACCGGCTTTGGAGGGTTTCACAAAGACCGGATACTCCTGCTCTGCTTCCACTCTGGCGATGGCCGCATCCATGTCTTTCAATTCGTGGCGGTAGATCCCTACATATTTTGCCTGGTCCACGCCGATGCTGTCCACGATAATCTTGGTGTAGAACTTATCCATGGAGCAGGCGGAGGCGAGGACACCGCAGCCCACATATGGAATCTGAGCCAGTTCCAGAAGGCCCTGCAGGGTTCCGTCTTCCCCGTTCATACCGTGGAGCACCGGGAATACCACATCGATATGTACTCTTTCAAACTGGTCACCGTGGATCAGGAGGATCTCTTTGTTCTCCGTGTCAGCGGAAAGAACCACTTCCACACGGCCTCTGAGCCAGCTTCCATCCTTCACGCTGGCTATGGAATCGATGAGCTTCCACTTTCCATCTTTCGTAATACCCACCATGATGATGTTGTATTCTTTTTTATCAATATTTTCCACCACCGTAGCGGCGGATACCAGGGAAACCTCATGTTCCGAAGACCGGCCACCCATGATCACCAAAATATTTTTCTCAGCCATTTATCTCACCTTTCCCATCCATTTCATGGATTTAATCTTTTCATTTTAAGGTCTTTTATCTATATAACTCTTGTATCTTACCACATAGTCTGATATTTGGGTACAAAAAATTCATCGGGAAACCATTTTTCGTTGATTTTTAGTCCGGATTATAATAAAATTTTTGTATACAAGATACACAAGATGTACAATCAATCCCGGTCCGGTTCCCCTGCCGGATCAGATCCTGATACATAAGTAATTATGGAGGTTTTATTATGAGCAGACCCTTGGAATTAAAAGCATATGCGAAGGTCAATCTGGGTCTAGACGTAGTCCGTCGCAGAGAGGACGGATACCACGAAGTGCGGATGGTCATGCAGACAGTCAAACTCTTCGACCTGCTGACCCTGCAGAAAAACGAGGGCGGGGAGATCCATATGACCACGAATCTTCCCTATCTCCCCACAAACGAGAAAAACCTGGTTTACCGGGCCATCGACCTGATCCGCCAGGAATATGATATCCGGGAAGGCGTGGATGTGAATCTGCTCAAGCATATCCCTGTGGCAGCCGGCATGGCGGGCGGAAGCTCGGATGCGGCAGCTGCCTTTGTAGGCATGAATCAGCTGTTCCACCTGCATATTCCCCAGGAGAAGCTCTTTGAATACGGTGTGAAACTCGGTGCAGATATCCCCTACTGTATCCTGCGGGGGACCGCCCTGTCGGAAGGAATCGGAGAGGTTCTTACCCCCCTCCCCTCCATTCCCATGTGCTGGTTTCTTATCGTGAAACCCGTATTTTCCATCTCCACCAAATATGCCTACGAGAATCTTCATCTTTCCGGGGAGACCCGTCATCCTGATATCGACGGAATGGTGACGGCCATCCGGAATGAGTATCTCCCGGGCATCACCTCCCGCATGGGAAATGTGCTGGAGGATGTGGTGATCAATGATTACCCGAAGATTGCCGAGATCAAAGAGAAAATGATCTCCATGGGCGCCATGAATTCCCTCATGAGCGGAAGTGGATCCACCGTGTTCGGCATCTACACCTCCCACGAAAAAGCTCTGGAAGCATCCAGGGCGTTCAAACTGGATCCTGAGATCCGTCAGGTTCATGTGGTCCGTCCGTTTTGTAAGAATCTCTGACAAGCCGGACGCATAATCAAAAACAGAAGGGAATGAGACATTCCGTGAATAATAATGAATTGAAGATGAATATAGACGAATACCTCCCCTTAAGGGATGTGGTATTCCAAACCCTCCGAAAGGCCATCATCACCGGCAGGTTCTCCCCCGGGGAGAGGCTGATGGAGATCAGCCTGGCCAAAGAGCTGGGAGTCAGCCGCACGCCTGTGCGGGAGGCGATCCGCAAGCTGGAACTGGAAGGGTTGGTGGTAATGGTTCCCAGAAAGGGTGCCAGGGTAGCCGGCATCACGGAGGACACTCTCCAGGATGTGATGGAGATCCGGACCGCCCTGGAAGAATTTGCGGTCATACTGGCCTGCCGACGTATCGATGAAGAGGGAAAGCTGGCCATGATCAAAGCACATGAAGATTTCAAAGATGCCGTGGACAGCAACGCGGATATGCAGGAGCTTATAAAACGGGACGAGGAATTCCACGATTCCATCTTTTATGCCACCAAGAACTCCCGCCTGATCCATCTCATCAACAGCCTGCGCGATCAGTTCTACCGCTATCGTATGGCATATGTGAAAGGCACTGACATGAGGGACCACCTGGTGACGGAGCATGAAGCACTGATGAATGCCATCTTTCATCAGGATGAGGAGATGGCCAAGGGGGTCATGAACTCCCATATCGTAAACCAGAAAGAAGCCATCTTACATGATATCTGCCAGGATTAGCGGCCAGGTAGAGAAAGGAGGACTTTACTTTGAATATATCAATTCCGAAAAATGTTTCCATTATAATAGATACTTTGAACGTCCACGGCTATGAAGCATATGTGGTAGGGGGATGCGTCCGGGATTCCATCCTGGGAGAATGCCCTGCTGACTGGGATATCACCACTTCCGGCAGACCGGAGCAGGTGAAAGAACTGTTCTCGAAAACCATTGATACGGGCATGAAGCATGGCACGGTCACAGTCATGATCGGAAAAGAAGGCTATGAGGTCACCACTTTTCGCCTGGGAGTCCCCTCCGAGGATACCCAGGGAACAGAAACCTCCTATGCGGATTCTCTGGAAGAAGACCTCCAGCATCGGGACTTCACCATCAACGCCATGGCCTACCATCCGAAAACAGGTCTGATTGATCCGACTGATGGGCTGTCTGACCTGAAGCAGGGACTCATCCGCTGCGTCGGTGATGCCGGGGACCGTTTCGCGGAAGATCCTTTGCGTATGCTGCGGGCTGTCCGCTTTGCGGGCCAGTTCCATTTCCGGATAGACGGGCCAACAATGGAGGCCATCCGGGCCGGACATAAGACCCTTTCTGGTGTCAGTGCAGAGAGAGTTCAGATGGAACTGCTGAAGCTTCTGATCTCCGATCATCCGGAGACGATAAAGATTGCCTATGAGACCGGTCTTACTTCCGTATTCCTTCCGGAATTTGACGCCATGATGAAGACAGAGCAGAACAATCCTCATCATTGCTACACCGTGGGGGAACACACCATCCGGGCCTTAAGCCTGATTGAATCCAACCCCATCCTGCGTCTTACCATGCTCTTCCATGATATCGGAAAACCTGGGACAAGAACCACGGACTCCCAAGGGATCGATCATTTCCACGGTCATTATCAGGTGAGTGCCGAGCTGGCCGGGGATATCATGAAACGTTTAAAATTCGACAATAACACCATTCGGCTGGTGCGGACTCTGATTCTCTTCCATGACACCCGTTTCCAGGATGCCCTGACCACCGGGCGGCGGAATCTCAGGAGAGTGCTGAGCAATCTAGGTCCCTCCCTCTTCCCCTATCTGGTACAGGTGATGCAGGCGGACGTCATGGCCCAGAGTGATTATCTGAGAGATCATAAACTGGCGCAGTTAAACGAGGCAGCCCTTGCCTATCAGGAGATTATGAAAGCGCATGACTGCCTGTCCCTGAAGGAGCTGAAGATCAACGGAAATGACCTGAAAGCTCTGGGAATCACCGACGGTAAGACCATCGGTGCCATCCTGAACCTTCTCCTGCAGATGGTTCTGGAACATCCTGAATTAAACAATTACATCTACCTGGAAGAGCTGGCCGGTAAAATTTACCGGGAGCTGACCCAGGACTAGGAGTGTGAATACATGTCATACATGGCTTTATATCGCAAATGGCGTCCCCAGGACTTCGATGAGGTCCGGGGCCAGGATGCCATCGTGCGTACCCTTCGCAATCAAATCATTTATCAGAGGATCGGGCATGCCTACCTGTTCTGCGGAACCAGAGGAACCGGAAAGACCTCCCTGGCCAAGCTATTTGCCAAGGCAGTCAACTGTGAGAACCCGGAGAACGGCAATCCCTGCAACAAATGTCCCGCCTGTCAGGCAATCAATGAATCTGCCTCCATGGACGTAATCGAAATCGATGCAGCTTCCAACAACGGTGTGGACAATGTGCGGGAGATCCGCGACCAGGTACAGTACTCTCCGGTTTCCGGGAAGTACAAGGTGTATATCATCGATGAGGTTCACATGCTGTCCCCCGGTGCTTTCAACGCCCTGCTGAAGACGTTGGAGGAACCTCCCTCCTACGTCATTTTCATCCTCGCCACCACGGAGAAGCATAAGATCCCCATCACGATCCTGTCCCGATGCCAGAAATATGATTTCAAACGGATCTCCATCGATATCATCACGGACCATCTCACTGCCCTGATGAAAAAAGAGAAGATTCCGGCTGACAAGGATGCCCTGACCTATATCGCAAGAGCGGCGGACGGCTCCATGCGTGATGCCTTAAGTCTGTTGGACCAGTGCATCTCATTCTATCTGGGTGAGAGGCTTACCTACGACAATGTCCTGTCGGTTCTGGGAACCGTAGATACGGCTCTTTTCCGTAAACTGCTGGCCCACATCCTGTCCCAGAAGACAGGGGAGGTCCTGAATATCATCGATGATATCATCAATGACGGCCGGGAGTTAACCCAGTTCCTGTCTGATTTTCTCTGGTATCTGCGCAACCTGCTGATACTGAAGGATCCCCGGGCCGGGGAAGATAATCTGGAGATGTCGTCCCAGTCCATCCTGGAACTAAGGGAGGACAGCTGGCGGTGTGACACCAATACCCTGCTTCGCTTTATCCGGATCCTGTCGGAACTGTCAAATGAATTGCGTTATACCACCCAGAAGAGGATCCTGCTGGAGGTCGGATTTATCAAACTATGTCAGCCTCAGATGGAGACCGGCACAGACAGTCTGCTGGATAGGATCCGCGTCCTTGAGGAAAAACTGGAAAACGGAGTCTTCCTGTCTCCGGACCAGGCAGGGCAGCCTTCCTACACGGGAAATAACGGATCCGGAAAAGCCAATCCGGCATCCCGCCCCAAAGTTCTCTCCGGAGACCAGGCAGAAGAAGAATTAAAGCACCGTTTCTCCCCCGCCCAGGTATCAGATCTGAAAAAAATCGCTTCCAAATGGCAGGAGATCATCGGTGAATTTGCTCCTCCCATGCGGATCCAGCTTCGGAAGGCCCGCCTGGCAGTGGCCGAGAGCAGCGAGGTCATGCAGCTCATTTTCAAGGAAGATGACAAACTGTCCAAGAGCTATTTCGAACAGAACAACCAGGAAAATCTGAATCTTTTATCGGAGATGGTGGCGGAGCAGACCGGAAAAGAAGTAACATTTCGCTGTATTTCCGAAAGCACCGTAGCCAAAGCAGCCACAAATCCCATCAACCTGAACTCCATCCACCTGGTGAAAGTAGAAGTGGACGAGGAAGAGTAAATATGGTATCTTAATGTGGTGACTGAAATTGTAATCAATTATGGAGGAATTATTATATGGCAAAAAGAGGCGGCGGTTTCCCGGGTATGGGAAACATGAATAATCTTATGAAACAGGCGCAGAAGATGCAGCGTCAGATGGAAGAGACACAGAAAGCTTTGGAAGAGAAGAGCTATGAAGCCAGCGCCGGCGGCGGTGTTGTCACAGTGACGGTTTCCGGCAAGAAGGAAGTGACTTCCGTTAAGATTGCTGAGGAAGTAGTAGATCCCGATGACATCGAGATGCTGGAAGACCTCATCGTCGCTGCTACCAATGAAGCTCTCCGCGCCATGGAAGCAGACAGTCAGGCACAGTTAGGTAAATTTACCGGCGGTCTCGGAGGATTTGGGTTCTGATGAACTATTACAGCAAACCGATTACAAACCTGATCGATGAGTTGAGAAGGCTTCCGGGTATCGGCGGCAAATCCGCCCAGCGTCTTGCCTTTCACATCATCAATATGCCGGAAGAGCATGTGGAGCACCTGGCAAGCGCCCTGGTGGAAGCCAGGAAAAAGATCCGCTACTGCAAGGTCTGCTGTACTTTGACCGACGAGGAAGTCTGCCCCATCTGCTCCAGCAGCAAACGGGACCACAG
>CAMNGO010000105.1 GCA_946538445.1 uncultured Lachnospiraceae bacterium | reverse complement strand
CGACTACACGGCCTTCCTCATCCGTACATACATAACTGTCTCCGGAACGGATATCCGCATGAATCAAGTCCTCCGGCGGCCAGCAAGTGGGCCCCCATTGATTGGGATTTCCATGCTCAGCCATAAATTTCCTGGCATAGGCATAGATCTCCATGATTCTCTCAAAATCCTGCTCTGTCGATCGTCTGATTTTCATTTTATATACCCCTTATAGCCCTTAAATATTCATGATGCTACTGACAAAAACTATTATAATATATATCCCGCATACCACAAGGGAAATCTTGAATTTCAAGGCAGAAAATCGCCCCACTAATTGTTGAGAATTCTTGACAAATATACCTGTATAAGATAGACTTTTCTTATAGAAATACTATATATTCTGACAATTTAGGCTATTAACTTAGGGAGGTACAAGCAATGAAGAAATGTAAGATTTTATGTGTATGTGGCGTTGGACTGATCACATCTAATATGGTAGCTGCCAGATTGACAGATAAACTGGCTGAGAAAGGCTGGGAAGCCACCACAAGAGTAACCACACCGGAAGAAGTGGCCTCAGAGCTGGCGGAGGACGATTACGATCTGATGGCTTGTGTAACTCATGTGTACGGAGATTTCGATGTTCCGAAGGTAAATGCCCTGGGTCTTCTGGCAGGAACAGATATCGACCAGGTTATTGATGATTGTATTAAAGTACTTGAGAAGAAATAATCATATCCTGATGTGATTATTACTTAATAATTCAAATATTAAATACTATGGGGAGGGGTGAAAATGAAGTTTAAACGACAATTATCAGCAAATATACTTTGCCCGTTACTGCTTATCACTTTGGTGTTGGGCTGTATGGGAATGAATGTATATGCCGGTGACGGAAAGACTCATCTTTCTGAACCTACAAGTATTACATTCACCGTTTCCGGGACAACCGTAAATTTTTCGATTAATGTTGCGAATCCCTATGAATTGGGCGTCGGCGGATTTAAGGCCAGAATCATTAAGAACGATGTTGAGCCAAATGAGTTTTCTGATTGGATTACTCTCTCCAACAAACAAGCATCCTCAAACCCCGGACAATTCTCCGGTCTTAAATCAGGAACCTATATGATTCAGGCTTATGCCTATACCAACAATACGGTTACCTATGCAGACAGCGATTGGGTTTTCTCAGAAGATATTACTGTTAAGGCTTCAGATTCCGGTGAATCCGGTGAGTCCGGTGAGTCCGGCGAATCCGGAGAATCCGGCGCTCCAAGCCTTAATCAAGGAAAAGTGTGGGCTTTCAGTGTCACTCCCGGTGTTGCAACCATCGATATGACCGGATACGATCATGGTATTGGCATAGAAATATATAACGGAAACACCAAAATAATCAGTAAACTGCTGGGTTATTATGGAAGTCATACCATGTATGTGAATATTCCTTATGACCAGACCACTACATTTAAATACCGGGTCTTCCGATATGACAAATACTCCACCAGCTGGGGGACGGTAAGTGTTACTTCAGCCAAGCTGAAGAAACCGACTCTGTCCGTCACAAAGATTTCTGCCAAAAAAGCCGGTTTGAAATGGAATAAAATTGCCGGAGCTACAGGGTATAAGGTATATATGGGCAGCAAGGTGATTAAAACATTAGGAAAAGATAAGACCGCCTATATCCATACGGGGAAGAAGGCCGGTTCCAAGAAATATTCTGTTCAGCCCATCATAACGATAAGTGCTAAGAAAACCTTCGCGGGACCAAAATCCAACGCGATGAAAGGAAAGGGGAATTTCAGAACCTATTCCGGCACCAGCAGTACAGACAGTATGAGTTACGGAAGAGCAGGTATCAGCCCAAAGAAGGTTGTTTTATCCGGAAATAAGTATAAAGTCACATTTTTTGCTAAGAATTCTCGTATATTCAAATTGATAAAATTCAAAAAACTAGAAATTACTCTGTTATGTAACGGCAAAAAAGTTGCTCATAAGAAATTTAAAAATTACAAATTGAACTTAAAACAGAACCGCTCTAAAAAAATAACTGTTACTATCAAAGGAAAAGGAGGCGTAGATTTCCGAAATGCCGAGGGGATCACAATTCGGTGGAATGTAATTCCTTACTGGGAGGTTGTCGGATCCAAGGCATTTTAGCAAAAACAAATATTCAGAAAGGAGGTTACCTCTATGAAGAGAACATTAAAACATGGCAGCATACTTGTAATCGCCTTGCTCATTGTATTTGGAATTATGTTTCATATAAACACGAAGCAGGTCTATGCCGGAGAAGGTATGGGCGATATCATAAAAGGTTATAATAAAGATAAAACCTTCTATGTCGGCGACAGGGCATATGTAACTATGGATTCCCTTAAAAGTGAGATGGGGGATAGTTTTGAAACACTTTATCAAAGCGGCAAGGTTGCTGTGAAATGGGGGTTTGGAGATACCTATTTAACCAGTTTTTATGATAGTAAGAACAAAGAATTTTACTACACCATCCTACCTTCTTTTTACGGCAAGGAAGTCAAATTCATTACAGAGACGTTAACAGGCGATACGTATTATAACAGAAATGCCGGAAAGTATTATCCGGTCAGCACTTACATCAATATATCCATTAATAAAGCGGGAATTGCCACCGTAACCGGTGAAATCACCAATTCTGCAAACACATTTAATGGTGTCCTCATAGATGGGGCCAATATCGTTTCTTTTAATTCCTATAACATTGGGAAAACAAAGATGAATTTTACTTTCGATGCAAAAAAATACTCCATAGGATCACATAGTTATGGAGTAAAGCTGAGCGATGGAACACAGTGTAACAATCCGATTCCTTTCAAGGTAAGTATCTATGAAGCACCAAAGCTGAATGTAAGCTGGTTCCAGACCGACAGCACTTCTTTCGATATGACCGCAAAAGGTTTCAGCTCCGCCAGCTATGGAGATGTATATGTGGATTACAAAAAGGGAGCAAACGGAACATGGTCCACACAGTGGGGTCCATTCCATGTAAATGCTCCGTCCACTGTCAACAGGCTTAGTCCCAACTCCGTCTATTATGTGCGTGCTTACTACGTTAAAAAAGTAGGTTCCTCATATTATATCGGTCCTGTATCCGGTGAAGTTGCTATCAAGACTGGCCCTGCCAAGGTACCGGCCATCAAATCCATCAAGATCTCCAAGGCTAAGGTGAAAAAGGTCTGGGTAAAACCCATCCGAAATGTTTTCGGATTCATTATCAAGAAAGGATTCTGGACCAGAGAAACTACCTATAAAGTTAAGATTACTTTCAAAAAAAGACCGGGTGCCGCCGGAATCGAAGTCTATGCCGGAGGAGTCACTCTTCCAAAATTCTTAAAAGGAAATAAGAAGACTTACACCACCAAATTTACGGTGGGTGGAAAAGCCATCGGCAAGAAAACAGCATTTACCATCCGAACCAAAGGAAATGCCACTTACGGTGCGTGGTCACCACCTGTAACCAAGAGAAAGATCAAGATTAAAAAATAATCCATATTTACTTTGAGATTGATAAGTTTCAGGTATAAAAAAGGGATGCCGTTTTATAACGGCATCCTTTTGGTTTGTCTTATGTATGGATTTTATGTTTCTTTATCCGCCTTATCATTCTGCAGCCTCGGTTCCTTCCAGTCCCAATTCCGCAGCATGGCCTCTCATCCCGTCGATACAGATCTGAGCTACGTCCCGCACTTCCATGCCTAACATATCACAGCCCTGACGGATCAATTCACGGTCGCACTTAGCGGCAAATCGTTTGTCTTTGAATTTCTTCATAAAGCTCTTGGTGTTCAGATCAGTAATACCATGGGGTCTCATTCTTGCGCAAGCCTGGATGATTCCGGTGAGTTCATCCACGGCAAAAAGGCTTTTCTCCAGGTTGGACTCCGGTTTCACATCGGTACAGATACCGTAGCCATGGCTCAGGATTGCACGCACATCTTCCTCAGCTACCCCAGCCTCCAGAAGGGGTTCCTTGGTGTGCTGCAGATGTTCCTCCGGATACTTTTCATAATCATAATCATGAAGATAACCGATGGCCTGCCAGTACTCTACATCCTCCCCGAAGTGTTCCGCCATGGCACCCATGGCATAACTTACATTTTTGGAATGAAGGATCAGGTTTTCTTCTGTGACCATATCTTTGTTCAGTTCTTTGGCTTTTTCTACCGTTAACATTTCTGATATCCCCTTTCTGACCGTTTTCCCATCGGTCATACCTGATTTGCTTTTATTTCTCTTTTTTCTCCATCTTGGCAAGGAATTCCGGACCGTATCCATAGTTTTCCACCACGAAGTCAAGGTCCTTATCCCCACGTCCGGAAAGGTTCACGAGAATGGAACCCGTCATTCCGGTTCTGGCGACCTTTATGGCATAAGCAAGGGCATGCGAACTCTCGATGGCCGGAATGATTCCTTCGTGTCTGGACAGCAGGAACAGTGCCTCGATGGCACGTTCGTCATCGATGGTTGTATATTTTACCCTGTCCATGTCATGAAGCATGGCATGTTCCGGACCGGCAGCCGGATAATCCAGACCACTGGCGTTGGAATACACCGGAGCAGGTTCTCCATTTGCGTCTGCAAGCATGATACTGTTGAATCCATGCATGACACCTTCCTTGCCATAGGTAATGGAAGCGGCATGATCCCCCAGTTTCGGGCCACGACCAAGCGGTTCCACACCCACCAGTTCCACGGGATCAGCCAGGAAAGGTGTAAACATACCGATGGAATTGGATCCTCCACCCACACAGGCAACCACCTGATCCGGGAGGTGGCCGGTCTGGGAGACAAACTGTTCTCTGGCTTCCTCGCCCACCACGTACTGGAAATCACGTACCATCAGCGGGAAGGGGTGCGGGCCGGCAGCAGTACCGATACAATAAACCGCATCTTTATATTCTTTTCCATATGCCACGAAGGCTGCGTCCACTGCTTCCTTCAGGGTTTTTAATCCAAAACTGACAGGTACCACATTTGCCCCGAGCATCTTCATGCGGGTAACATTCGGTGCCTGCTTCGCGATGTCCACTTCACCCATGTAGATGTCACATTCCAGTCCGAAATATGCAGCTGCTGTTGCAAGGGCAACGCCGTGCTGCCCGGCACCGGTCTCGGCAATCAGCTTCTTTTTACCCATATATTTGGCTAAAAGACCCTCGCCCATACAATGATTTAATTTGTGGGCACCGGTGTGGTTCAGATCTTCTCTCTTTAAGTAAATCTGGGTCCTTCCCAGGAGATTGGACAGGTTCTGGCAATGGTATACCGGTGTGGGACGCCCCTGGAAATCCCTTCGGATCCGGCGCAGTTCGGAGATGAACTGGGCGGACTGAGCGATGGTATGATATGCTTCCGCATACTCGTTAAAGGCCTTGATCAGCTCCGGGTCCTCCAGATAGTTTCCACCATATTTTCCAAAATATCCATCAGCGGTGGGATGTTCCTTCAGGTAATTATCATAATCTCTGTATTTATTCATCTTTCGGTATCCTTTCCTGTTTCGTACTGTCATATCATTTTGTCATGATTTAAAGAATATTTTAACATATGAACAGCAACAAATCTATTCTATTTTTATAGGAAAGTAATGCATTATTCTAATAAGGTAATTCGAAATAGTAATTATGTACTTTTCCTATTCCCCATCTTTCTTAGTTGGTAGTTCCGGGCGGCGCCCACTCATTTTCCAGGGAATCCTGGCATATTCCCCTTGTCTGAGCATTACCAGGTCCAATCCTAACAAGGTCTTTACGATCCAGACCATAAGGACCAGGGTGAGAATCGGGATACCACAGGTTGTCACCAACATGATTACTACAATCTCCACAAAGTCATTCATGACATCTTTGGCTTTCTGGATAGCTTCCTTGGATAGCTGAGTGATGGAATTGGCTGTATCTTCCAGCTTCTTCTTGGTATCTTCCACCACATCATCCATCTTCTCCTTCATCCCTGATATGAAGTCAAGCGGGCCTGTACTCTCCTGCTCTTCCGTGGACAGATCAGGCGTCTCCACCTCTGTGGTCTCCTCCACTTCTTTCTGGATCTCTTTAAAGTTCTCCATAGTGGAATTGATGGACGCCTCGTTGGTTTTCTCTACGATCTCTGTGACTTTTACACTCAAGGGGACGATGGTGATGATGGCTATTCCCAGCAGTAGAAGTTTTATCGCCAGGTGATGCAGTATTCCCTTTCTCCAGTATAGGCTTACTATGAACAAGCCCATCGCAATCGGCAAGATCCATGTAAAAGCAAGATATCCTCCTATAGTCAGAAAGTATTTCTCCAGGATGATCACGCTTAATATGATCACAAAATAGCCCGCCATGTCGATTACTTTATTGGCGATGGGAGTTGTGGCGTCTCCAGGTATAGCGCCCAAGGCCAGAGAAGCCCCGGAAGCGGCTGCTGTCATCTCCAGCACCGTGGTTTGCTTCTCATTTAACTTCTTTATCGTCGTCTGGTAAGTCTCAGGTTTTGACATGCGAGGCGAGACCACAAAGACAGAAAGTATGATAGCAACGATAAGGACTCCTGATATGATCATTCTCTTCATCATTTTTCATTCCTCCCTTACAACCTAAAAAACCTGGTTATTATGCATTTGCTATCATTGTATTCATATACAATCATAAAGTCAATGAGAGGAGCGCCATGAGAATTACGTTCTATTGTGCCGTAATCACGTCCTATTAGGTCGTATTTTCGTCATTCTGAAATCTGGGCGTAAAAAAAACACCGCGAACGGTGTTTTTCTTTTATCGCTTATCTATTTATCTGTAAACAACATTGTTAAGGTTGAATGCATTAACCGGAACGGTTGTATCTGCATTAAGTGTTCCTACTTCACGAACGATTCCCGGAACAGTTGTCTCGGAACAAGTTCTTCTTGTGGTATCGATGTGTCCCATATTAATAATTCCTACTGCCAGTGCGAAAAATACTCCAAGGCCTAAGATTGCTTTTACTAATGTTCTTTCTGTCATGTCTGTTTTCCTCCGTTTTTCTTTTTCTCTTTCCTCTTACACTTACTAGTACGAAACACTTTGACGGAGGGATAAAAAAAAATATAAATCTTTATTTTTCAAACACAGCGCAACAGAAGAGTTGCGCTGTGTTTGAAAAAGTTA
>CAMNGO010000104.1 GCA_946538445.1 uncultured Lachnospiraceae bacterium | reverse complement strand
TCAGTGAGACAATAAATACGATCTGGAATAATCTCCATCCCTTATAATTCTTATGATCTCCAGGGACTTTGAGAGAGAACGTCTCATTCATAAGGCGGAATGCCTTGTATACAAAATCTTTGTATTGAATCTGTTCTATACCAAATCCAAACCGATTAACTTCCTGCTCATATTCCATTAAAGCTCTTCTAAATTTTTCTCGGGCAGATTGGAACAAAGTGTCCTTGCAATTTTCATATTCTGCTCTCCGTGCTTCCAGATCCTTCTGCATCTGTGCATGTATATATGTTAAGTTTTTTATTGGATCATCAATAAGCGTTTGGAATTCAATATATTTATTGAACTGATCATTTGTCTTAGTTCTATATTGAAAATATCTGGGAACATTTTCTGTGCTAATGGAATTGCTCTTTTCTTCATAAGAACTAGAAGCATTTTCGGCAACAGAAAAGCATTTTTTCTTATCTTTAAAGCTGTACCTAAAATAATCTAAAGGTATCTCGATAAATTGTGTGTTTGAATCTCCTTGTACAGTAATCCCCGCATCGTAAATTTGAGGTAAATATCCCTTATTTTTTCCTTTGAGTTTTTCTGTCCTGTTTACGAACTGAACAAACACACTATATTTCCCAGCATTTTCCTTCTTTGATACTCGTATATCAAAGCTCCAATTGGGGAAAACCTGTTCATCTTTGCGGCTACATACCAGCTTGAACAAATCTGGATTCTGTAGATCCTTATATGAAATCGTCGCCTCATTAACTATCGAGACTTCACTCTGAATGTTACTTATGAAGTTTCGCAGAGTCTCATCAATTACAGACTTCAAACTCACAGCTTCATCTGTCACATCTTTCAGCTTAACTACTAGGCCGTTTGGGAAAACATTCTCTAACTTAATCTTCTTATATACTGTTGGCAGAAGATTTCTTTCATCTGGAAAGTTCTTTATCAAATCATCGATCGACTGAAAATTTTTTCCCTCTCTTAACGATAATTTATTAAGGAAGTATGAGACTACTTCCTTATATTCAGGCAAAACCGTATAGAACAATATTCCACGCGGGAATATTGTTAATTCGGCATCTTCAGCCTGCTTCACTAAGAACTTCAGTCCTATCGACGGGATACTCTCATACTTAGTATCCTCGTTTTCCTTATAATCCCCCTTAAAAGTCTGCTCAACTCTGTCCTCAGCTAAAAGCCCTGTTAAGATCTGATCTCTTGGCTCTACACCGACAATCCTATCCTCTAAATCAGCGCCAGAAATGTGATCAATGTACTTATTTGCAATATAGTTTGCCAAGATGTTGTAGTTATTCATCACTTAACTCCCTCCAAAATAGAATCCAGTGCGGTGCCCTGTTCCATATCGCTCAAAACATACAATGCTTCTCTTGCTCTTGAGCAAGCTGTATAGATCTTACGAATCTGGATTTTGATTTTCTCCTTGTCTTCCTCGTCAAGCTTTGAAACCTGTCTCCAGTTCCCACATTTAACAAACCTATGCTTGTTTTCTGAAAAATAATAACCATAGGGATAAAGCCCTGCCAAAATAACTGCCTTGAAATCCAGGCCAATCGCTGAATCGATAGAAGAAAGGACAATACCTGAAGTATCTCCATATCTAGTCCTTTGATCCTCTGAATTTCCGGAAATTATCGAATAACTAATTCCTTTCTTCTCTAGCTCAGTCTTAATCCAGTACTGCGGAAAATAGTTTAACTGCTTAACCGACTGATATGGTAGTAATACTGCAATTTCTGAGTATGGAACATGATATTCCTTGGTCAACTGGTTAATTGCTCCAATGACTTTTTCACAAATGCTCAACCTGTTAATGCGTGTCTGGACATTGACCGTTACATTCTGTGACGGTCCTACACCAAATACATCGTAGTCAAACTCCTTCAAGTTGATCATATTAGCTTCTGCAAGCTTTTTATTCATAGTAACAAGGAGTTCTTTCAAAAATTTGCTGATTAGCGGACAATTCCGATAGTTCTTTGACATATACTTCACTCGCCCGTTGAAATTCAGCCTTCCTTTCTGCATTTTCTTCCATGGTGCATCACCACGCCTGCTTTGATTTCGGACTGTCTGGTTTAAATCTCCTGCCATCAAAAATAGTGCGTCGTCGTTTTTTCCAAGGAGTGAATAGCAAATATCCAAAAACAATGGATCAAATATCTGTACTTCATCAATAAAGATTGCTGCAAATTGTAGATTGACTCTACCTTGTTCGATATATAGATACAGATCCTTTATTTCCTGATCTGATGGAAATTGTCCAAGTAACTTCGTATGTAGACATTCTTCATAAATCTTCTTTACCAACTTATGAAATGTCATAATATAAACATTTTTATTGTCGCCAAAATTTGCACAGCGATTTTTAAATCTATACGCCTCAGCCAAATTGTTATTAAAGCATGTAATAAGTACCCGCTCTCCCTTATGAGCACTGGCATACCTATAGGCTCTGGCAAGCAATAATACACTCTTACCTGCACCGGCATTAGCAAGTAGCACTCGATGACCCGTTCCCATTTCATTAACATATTTAACTTGATCTTCATCTAACAGAAATGTTCTATACTCAACCTCTTTTCCTGTTATAGGAGTCAATTCTTCAACGTTAACGTCGCTATCCTTTTCATTATTTTCAAACTCTAGTTTTTCAGGCTTTACAACTGTATACTCTGGGGCAAGTCTCGAAATAATCGATGTGGCCATTTCAGTATCTATCAGGGGGCTTCCATTGGCTTCACCATTTGTCATAGAAGCAAAATATTTTTCAAGATTTTCATTTCCTTTAAATATGTCCTCTGTCTGGAGCCCGTTTTTCAGATCTGCTACATTCATACCTCCATCGTCAAACAGATTCGTATGAAAATAAGGAAATTTAAGGGCCTTAGAGTCTGCTGTTCGAGTAATCAACATTGCAGCATTCTCCAGTTCATTCTTGATTTTCTTCTCAACAATGCTGGTATATATTCCCATCAGGGATTTTACTTGTTCGGCGTCTCCATCCTCATAACAAGAAAATGTAAGAACACCATAAGGGACAATAATCGCCCCCATATGAACCTTAGCGCTGCTCAACCCAATCGGATCAATATTTAAGGCTAGCCACCCTTTTTCAAAGTTTTCATCAAAGCTTTTAAAAATTCTTTTTTCTAACTTAAACCAATTACTGTTCTGTGATATTGATGATGGCCAGCATCGTTTTCCTAATTCCATTCTCTAAACCCTCATTGCTTATCTGGCAAAATATCTACTATATCGTCTACACTTACATGCAGAGCATTACAGATTTTTGAAATAACTTCCATGGTAACATTTTCATCATTTGCCAATTTTGTCATCGTACTGTTACCGATAGAGGCCATCTCACGCAGGTCTTTCTTTTTTAAATTTCTGTCAATCATTAATTTGAACAACTTCTTATATGAGACACTCATTGCAGCTCCTTCAGCGATCAACTTGTTTAGCAATTTTCAACAAATCACACCTCATAACAGATTGTTATATTATTCATTATACCAAACTTTAATCCCAGACGTGCTGTATATTCATGCGGATTGGGACGCAAAAAACGGCACCGGATTTCTCCGATGCCTTGATCTCTTACCCCTTATTCAGTTTTCTTCTGCTCACTTCACCTTATAGATCTGGATTTCCTTCCAGGCGACTGCCTGGTTGATCATAGGTTCTTCGCCTGCTGCCACGCGGATGGTGAAGTCTACGGCAACGCCGTCATCGTCTGTGATCTCGGCTCCGGAGCTGTCGTAGGCGGATTCGACATAGACCTGGCTTACCATGAGCTGGAGCTGCTTGGTGTCCGGATTCAGAGCGTATAGGTCTACGATGTCTCCGTGGCGGATCCGGCCGCTGACGCTGTTGTTATAGGCTTCCACAGCGACAGATGTGGTCTGATAACCGTTCTGGTATTTCTCCATGACGGAATCCTTTCCTGCGAGATCTCCGTCATAGATCATCTGATCGGCGCAGAGCTTCTTCTGGGTATAGAAGCCTTCCGGCAGGTCCTTGAGACTGGTCACTGCGTTCTCCGGAATCACCTCTGCATCCACGTTCTTCACAGTGAAATACTTGCTGATGTCCTTCTCCTTCACATAGGTATTGGCGCTGATGTCCTGGGCGGCGCAGACCACCTGGCCCTTGGCTTCCGCATTCTTTACATTGTTCTGCATGACAAGCCAGATCAGGCTCACCACCACTGCTGCCAGGAGGAGGGGAATGATAAGATTCTTCAATCCTCCTGCCTTGTTTGTCTTTTCCTTGGCCTGCTTGTCTGCCTTGACCGGCTTCTCTGCTTTAGTAATCTTCTTACTCTTTTCCGGCTCTGCCGTTCTCTTTTCAAACATTTCTCTGTCCTCCTTATCGATATTCCCATGGCTTTCTCTTCACGGGCTTACATCTGTTCATTCACTTCCAGGGTGCAATAGATGTCTCTGGACTTCGGGATATAGCTTCCGTCCAGGATGCTTTTGATTGCAAAGTCTGCTCTGGCATAGGCGGAGGTCCGCTCCACCCTTCTTCCGTCCGGTGTCCGCACGGATCCGAGGTTTCCGTAAGATTCGGTTCTTACTCCGTTATCTCCGGAATAGGTCGTTATCCGGACCGTGCTTCCTTCCACCTCGTACTCGATAAACTCTGTGAGATGGAAGTTATAGAAGAATCCTGTGGTATTCCCCACGGCGGTCTGCATGCAGTCCCGGTAATCTCTCCAGGACTGGTCCCGGTTCCGGAAGCGGACAACTGCGGTTCCGGTTCCTTCCCAGGTTTCGAAGTAATACTGATCATCCGCTACGAGAGAAGCCAGGGTAGACTCTGCCAGGGCATCATCGATGTCATGCTGGTGGGTCATGAGCTTGGCCGTCTCCGCAAGGTACATGGTCACGATCACCAGAATCAGGGCGATCCCAAAGAGGAGCATGTAGCCGATGGCGGCGGTCCCTTTCTTTTTCTTCATGCTGCCTCCTTACTGCTTTGCCGTACTCTGCCGTTCGATGGTAATGGTCGCCGGATGATCCGCCACCTTGGAGATTCCTCCCGCGAAGGAGAGGATGTTCTCGTTATAGGTCCCCTGAATCCGGAGATAGATCCGGTCTCCGTAGTGGACCTCCGATCTCGTGGATCCTGCCAGGCTGATATTGTAGAGGCCGTAGGATCTGAGCTGAGCTGTCAGGTCATTGGCGTCCTCCGGCTTCAGATACCCATCCGTCTCCATGATGAGAAGGGTCTCTCTGGCTGCCTGCCGCATCTGCCACTTGTCGCTCACTCCCCTGAATGCTCCGAAGATCACCACCAGGAAAGCGGTACACATGACGATCCCGAGGAGAGCCACCAGCATGTTCTCTACGACAGTGCCAGGCTTCGTGTGCCTGCGGGAGAGTGCCGGACGGTCTATATTTCTCACTAATACTTCCTTCATTGACTCCCTCCTTTCAGAATGCGATCTGCATCTCTAAGAGCTTCATGATGATGCAGTAGAGGATCACGGCCAGGATATCGAAGGCGATCAGGAGCACATACATCATGGTCTTGTTCTCCAGGATGGTCAGGCGGCGCTTGTTGACGCTGATCTGCTCCCGCTCGATGCTTCGCTCCAGGGTCTTTAAGGCTTCATCCACCTGGCCGGTGGACTGGAGGGACTTGATGACGGTGCAGAAGGCCGAGATCTCTCCGTTATGGAATCCGCTCTGGAATTCATCCAGGGCCTCGTCGATGCTTTTCCCCGCATCGAGGTCATTCTTCATACGGATGAGGGCCGTCTTCAGCCGCTTGTTCTCCACCACCATGACCGAATCCTTCAGGGCGTCTCCGATGTACTGTCCGCCCCGCTTGCCGTAGAGGACCGACCGGCTCATCTCCATGATGTCCGGCATCATGTCGTCGTTACTGCCCTTGTTGAAGGTCCGGAGCATGAGGTCGAAGAAGAACCAGCCCAGGATCCCCATGAGGACCGGAACGGCCGGGTGGACGCTGCCTCCGGTCAGGATCTGTCCGAAGAAGAATCCGAGGAATCCGAAAACTGCTGCCGCGAGGGCCTTGTAGAGATACCATCGCCCCACCGTGATCCCGTCCGACAGGAACTCGTCCGCTCCCATCCGTCGGATCTCCAGCTGCTTCTCATAGAGGAAGCGCCGGATCCGGGCATTCTTCTGAAGTTCCGATAGCTTCTGTCTTGCAAGCTCTGCGGGAGTCGTCTTCTCCTTTCTTAGAAGGATGGTCTCCACGAAGGTGAAGACGCATGCTCCCAGAGCCAGATATAAAATGATTAGCACGTTCTCACCTCCTACTGCTTATCCGTTCCGAAGAGCTTCACTACCACGAAGAGGTAGAGGATCCCGGTCACAAAGAGAATGATCTGGCCGATCATATTGCCGGTCAGGATCGCCATGACCTGGATGTCCAGCCCCTTGCCGATCACCCAGACGATAAAGGCTGATGCGATGGAGATCACCACCAGGGTCAGCTTCATGGAGAAGAGGATGTTCTTCCGCTCCTCCCTTGCGGACAGGCTGGCCGCGATCTGCCCCATCATCTGGGAAAGCACTTCTTCGTAATTGGCCTGGTAATGCATGCAGTTCTTCAGGTTCACGAGGATAGTCTGCAGCTGCCGGTTGTCCGTGGATTCCTTCATGTAATCGAAAGCCAGGTCTACATTTCCCGTTCGCTCCGCATCCAGAAGGAACTGGCGGATCAGCTGCTGCAGAGGTCCGTCCATGGACCGCTCCGTCTCCCGCATGATGGTCACGATATCCGTGGAGCTCTTGGCGTGGTTCGACAGGATCGAGACAAAGACCGATGTGGCATCCTCGATTTCGTTATAGGTCCTGCCCGCCATGGCAAAGACCAGGAGAAAGAGGACTGCCGTCTGGACCGCTCCGAGGAAGAGCCCTACCAGGAGGTTCCCCTTCCAGGCGATGCCTTCGAAGATCCCGGCCAGGAAGGCTCCCGCCAGGATCAGGAGATACCGCTCACCCGTGAGCCAGGGCAGGTACTTCCGGATTCCGCTCGTCAGGATCAGCCGGTCCATCCGGTAATAGAGCGAGGTGTTCTCAATGGTTCCGTACATCTTGGCAAATGCGGCCTCGCTCCTCTTCTTCGCATCCGCTGTGTCGATGTAGCGCTTCTTCAGGGTGTTCCAGACATCCTTCTCCCGCCACT
>CAMNGO010000103.1 GCA_946538445.1 uncultured Lachnospiraceae bacterium | reverse complement strand
GAGGTCTACCGCAAGGCAGCGGATTATATCAGAGAATTCGAGGTAGGAGACCGGGATATGAGAAAATATATCATCGGAACCATCAGCGCCATCGACCAGCCAATGGGCCCTGCGGCTCTTGGTGACCGGTCCTTCTACGCCTACCAGTCCGGCATGCTGATCGAAGCCCTGAAAAAGGAGAGGGAACAGATCCTCAGTACGACCCAGGACGACATCCGTGCTCTGGCAGAATATGTGGCATCCATGGTGGATGATCATGCCATCTGCACCATAGGTGGAGAAAGCAAGATCGCGGAATCAGGGGATGTATTTGATCAGGTGCTGAACCTTAGCTGAATATGGAGATAGAATTGATGAAAGATACATTTAAATCCGGTTTTGTGACCATCATTGGACGACCGAATGTGGGTAAGTCAACACTGATGAACCATTTGATCGGCCAGAAGATTGCCATTACTTCCAAAAAGGCACAAACCACCAGAAATCGTATACAGACTGTATTGACAGAGGAACAGGGGCAGATCATCTTCCTGGATACACCGGGTATTAACCGTGCCAAGAACAAGCTGGGAGATTACATGCTGACTGCGGCGGAAAGAACCTTGAATGAGGTGGATCTTATCCTGTGGCTCGTGGAACCCACAACTTATATCGGTGGTGGGGAACAATACATCATAGAGAAACTGAAAAATGTCAAGACGCCGGTTTTTCTTGTGATCAACAAGACTGATACCGTGGGAGGAGAAGAAGTCCTGAAGGCAATCAGCACTTACAAAGATCAGTATGATTTTGCGGAGATTATTCCGGTAAGTGCGCTGAAGGGAACCAACACCCCTGACCTGGTAGAGACCATCTTCCGGTATCTGCCGGAAGGCCCCATGTTTTATGACAAAGATACTGTGACCGATCAGCCTGAGAGACAGATCGTAGCCGAACTGATCCGGGAGAAAGCCCTCCGCTTGCTCGACCAGGAGATACCCCATGGGATTGCCGTTGTGGTGGAACGCATGAAAACCCGCAAGAAGGGAGATATCGTTGATATCGATGCGGTAATCATCTGTGAGAGGGATACCCACAAAGCAATCATTATAGGAAAGCAGGGATCCATGATCAAGGAAATCGGCACAAAAGCCCGCAGAGAGATGGAGAATCTTCTGGATATGAAGGTGAATCTGAAGCTCTGGGTGAAAGTGAGAAAAGATTGGCGTGACAGCGATCTTTTGCTGAAGAATTACGGGTATAATAAGAAAGATCTCCTGTGATCCGGAAAGGCAGTGGATATGAGTAATATCTTGAAAGTGAGCGGGATCGTTCTGTCCGTGTACCCCCTGGGAGAGAATGATAAGAACCTTACGATCCTAACCAAAGAGCGCGGAAAGATCCAGGTGGTATCCAGGGGATGCCGCAGAACCAGCCATCCACTGTTCGCTGCGTCCAATGAGTATGTTTATGGAGAGTTTGTCATCGCGGAAGGAAGGGTCATGAAATACCTTAATTCTGCGGAGATCCACATGTCTTTCACCAACCTGCGGGAGAGTTTTGAAAGTATCTGCTACAGCAGTTATTTCTGCGAACTGGCTTCCTATTTTACCATGGAAGGGCAGGAAGAGAAAGATATCCTGAATCTTCTGTATCTGACCTTCCTGGCACTGGGGAAAAAACTGCTTCCCTATCCATTGATTCGCAGAATCTTCGAATTAAAGATCCTGCAATGTCACGGGATGGGTATCCAGAGCTTCTTCTGTGTCCATTGTGGCAAAACAGAGAAGCTTCAGTATTTTTCTTTTGAGGAGGGAGGAGTCATCTGCCATGACTGCAGACAGCTTGCTTCCGGGAGAGAGATCGACCCCCAGGTATTATATGTATTGCAGTTCCTCGCCAGCTGCCGCATCAATGAAATCTACTCCTTCACCCTGAAGGATGAGATCTTCCTGGAGTTTGAATGGATCGTGAAACGGTTTTTTAAAACTCATGTGGAACACCGCTTCCGGTCAGAGCAGATGCTGGAAATGGTTTAAAAAACTCTTGAAATGTAATAGTTTCTTTTGTAGAATTATATCTATGTTGATAAATAGAAAGAATAGAGGTACATCGTCATGGAAAAAACAATGGAAAAAATCATCGCTGTTTCAAAGGCAAGGGGATTTGTATATCAGGGTTCCGAGATATACGGCGGTCTTGCCAACACATGGGATTACGGTAATCTCGGTGTGGAATTAAAGAATAACGTGAAGAAAGCCTGGTGGAAGAAATTCATACAGGAGAGCCCATATAATGTAGGAGTGGACTGCGCCATCCTGATGAACCCCCAGACCTGGGTAGCTTCAGGACATCTCGGTGGTTTTTCTGATCCTCTGATGGATTGTAAAGAGTGTAAAGAGCGTTTCCGTGCCGATAAACTGATCGAAGATTATGCCCAGGAGAATGGCATTGACCTTGGTTGCTCTGTAGATGCTTTGTCCCAGGAGGATATGAAGAAGTTTATCGAGGATCATAATGTGCCATGCCCAAGCTGTGGGAAACATAACTTCACAGATATCCGTCAGTTCAATCTTATGTTCAAGACCTTCCAGGGAGTGACGGAGGATGCCAAGAATACGGTTTATCTCCGCCCCGAGACCGCACAGGGAATCTTTGTAAACTTCAAGAATGTGCAAAGAACCTCCCGCAAGAAAGTACCTTTTGGTATCGGTCAGATCGGTAAATCTTTCCGTAACGAGATCACTCCCGGAAACTTTACTTTCCGTACCCGTGAGTTTGAGCAGATGGAACTGGAATTCTTCTGCAAACCTGACACAGATCTGGAGTGGTTTGCCTACTGGAAAGATTACTGTGTTAACTGGTTAAAGACCCTGGGTATCAAAGAGGATGAGATGAGAATCCGTGACCATGAGCCGGAAGAGCTGTCCTTCTACTCCAAAGCCACTTCCGATATCGAATTCTTATTCCCATTTGGTTGGGGTGAACTCTGGGGAATCGCCGACAGAACGGATTATGACCTGACCTGTCATCAGAATGTTTCCGGTGAGGATATGGCATATTTTGATGATGAGGAGAAGAGAAAATACATCCCTTATGTTATTGAACCTTCCCTGGGAGCTGATCGTGTTACCCTTGCATTCCTCTGCGCCGCCTATGACGAAGAGGAGATCAAAGATGGCGATGTGCGTACTGTAATGCACTTCCATCCTGCCATTGCCCCGGTTAAAATCGGTGTCCTTCCTCTATCCAAGAAATTGGGTGAAGGTGCTGAGAAGATCTACCAGGATCTTTGCAAGATTTATAACTGTGAATACGATGATCGTGGTAATATCGGAAAACGTTACCGCCGTCAGGACGAGATAGGAACTCCATATTGTATCACCTATGATTTTGACTCTGTGGAAGATGGTTCTGTCACAGTGCGTGACCGCGACACCATGGAGCAGGAGAGAATTAAGATTGAGGATCTGAAAGCATATTTTGAAGAGAAATTTGCTTATTAATCTCATGATAATAAGATAAAAGCGTCCCGGAACCCTAGGATTCTAGGGCGCTTTTTTAAATGAGTTGATGACTTGGTATAATAGAATTCACGGAAACATCCCGCCAAAGAAAGGGCTGATGAGATATGAAAACAAGTGTTCGGGAGATATTTGGGTGCAACGTATTTAATGACGCCGTGATGAAAGAGCGACTGCCCAAATCCGCCTATAAGAAAATGAGAGCAGCGATTGAAGCCGGAGCTGAACTGGATCCGGAAGTGGCCGATATCGTGGCTCATGAGATGAAGGAATGGGCCATTGAAAAAGGAGCGACCCATTTTACCCATTGGTTCCAACCACTGACCGGTATCACTGCAGAAAAACATGATGCCTTTATCGACCCCCAGCCGGATGGTACTACTTTACTGCGCTTTTCCGGGAAAGAGCTGATCAAGGGGGAACCTGATGCGTCTTCTTTCCCGTCCGGAGGACTGAGAGCAACCTTTGAAGCCAGGGGTTATACTGCATGGGACTGCACTTCCCCGGCTTTTATAAAAGAGACACCGCATTCCACGATTCTTTGTATTCCGACTGCCTTTTGTTCCTATAAAGGAGAAGCCTTGGATAAGAAAACGCCTCTGCTTCGTTCCATGCAGGCCCTCGATATCCAGGCAACCCGGATCATGCACCTCTTTGGCAAGAAAGATGTGAAGCATGTTACCACTTATGTCGGACCGGAACAGGAATATTTCCTTGTTGACAAAGACAAATTTTTAAAGAGAAAAGACCTGATCTTTACAGGCAGGACCCTGTTTGGAGCCATGCCTCCAAAGGGGCAGGAGCTGGATGACCATTATTTTGGTACCATCCCGGAGAAAGTCCTGCAGTTTATGGACCGTTTTAACCAGGAATTATGGAAGCTGGGTATCTCTGCCAAGACACAGCACAATGAGGCAGCCCCGGCCCAGCATGAACTGGCCCCGATCTATGATCAGAATAACATAGCCACGGATCACAATCAGCTTGTGATGGAGACTGCCCAGAGGGTGGCGGAGGAGATGGGACTCAGATGCCTTCTCCATGAAAAACCATTTGCAGGAATAAACGGTTCCGGCAAGCATAACAACTGGTCCATGTCCACGGACACCGGCGAGAACCTTCTGAATCCGGGCAAGAGCCCCCATGAGAATATCCAGTTTCTGTTGATCCTGGCTGCCATATTAAAAGCAGTGGATATCCATGCGGATCTTATGCGGGTCTCCTCGGCAGTACCGGGCAATGACCACCGCCTGGGAGGTAATGAAGCACCTCCGGCTATCATATCCGTCTTTTTGGGCGAACAGTTGAAGGATGTGGTAAAACAGCTGATTGAATCCGGACAGGCCACCAGTTCCATCCATGGGGAGGAGTATGATTCAGGAGTCCTCTCTCTTCCTACTTTTGAGATGGATGCCACAGACCGCAACAGAACCTCACCCTTTGCCTTTACCGGCAATAAATTTGAATTCCGTATGGTGGGATCCACCCAATCTATTGCGGATCCTAACATCATTCTTAATACGATCGTCGCTGATAGTTTATCAGAGTTTGCAGATATTCTTGAGTCGGCTGATGATTTCCAGAAGACTCTGCACGACCTGATCAAGAGTACTTTAGTTGCCCATAAGAGAATTATTTTCGATGGAGACGGATATTCGGAGGCATGGGTGGAGAAGGCCAGAAGGAGAGGACTGCCTGAAATTACCTGCATGGTGGATGCGGTTCCTGCTCTCACGACGCAGAAAGCCATCCGATTGTTTGAGAAGCATGGGGTTTTCACCCAGACAGAGCTTACTTCCCGTGCAGAGATCCTTTATGAGACCTATGCTAAAACCACAAATATCGAGGCTCTGACCATGATAGACATGGCCAAAAAGCAGATTGTTCCAGCGACCATCAAATACCAGACCAGCCTTGCGGACTCGATCAACTCCATCAAAGCCGCATGTGACCTGGATACCTCCGTACAGAGTAAACTTCTTGAGGACATTACAGAGAATCTCAAGAAGATGTTCCAGGCTCTTGGCAAACTGGAGCAGGTAACCTACAGGGCTGAGGAGATGCCGGACGGGGAAGAACAGGCCAAGTATTATCATGATGTGGTATCCCGCGCGATGGAAGATCTGAGAGCTCCCGCGGACAGACTGGAGATGCTGGTGGCAAAAGATGCATGGCCGATCCCCAGCTATGGAGACCTTATTTTCGAAGTGTAGAAGTATCATATAATTTTTGAATTTACCCCGTATATCATCTGATATGCGGGGTATTATGGCAGATGGGACACGAAATATATGAAGGAATACAGTTATTACAAAATCATAGAGAAACTGAGCAGGAAAGGCAGTGTTCCCGGGCTGGAGACCATGGAGCACCTGCTGGATCTGCTGGGCCATCCTGAAAGGGAAGAAAAGATCATCCATGTGGCGGGAACGAACGGAAAGGGATCTACCCTGGCATTTCTTGCAGCTATACTGAAAGAGGCCGGCTATGAAGTGGGCAGATATATTTCTCCAACCGTCCTGTGCTACGAGGAACGCTTTCAGATTAATGACAGATTCATCCCCCGGGATCGTCTTGAAGCATATTTCCAGAGGATTGAGGAGGTTTCTGCTTTGATGAAAGAGAAGGGATGGGAGACGCCTACCATCTTCGAGGCGGAGACAGCCATTGCCCTGCTTTATTTCCGGGATGAAAAGGTAGATTATGCCTTGATCGAGACCGGGATGGGAGGGCTTCAGGATGCCACAAATGTCATAGAACATCCTTTCCTTACGATCCTTACGTCCATCAGTGAGGACCATAAGGCTTTTCTTGGGGATACTTTGGAGGAAATCGCCTGTCAGAAGGCTGGGATCATCAAAAAAAATGTTCCCGTCATTCTGGCCATCAATGAACCTCTTGTAAATGATGTGGTCCAAAAAGCCTGTGAGAGTGCGGGCACCCAATGTATCGTGATAAAGAAAGAGGATGTAAGCGATGTCATTGAGACTCCGACAGGTTCCGACTTCTGTTATCTCGGGGAGAAATATCATATTAAACTTCCGGGTTTTCATCAGATTGAGAATGCGCTTAATGCCATTGAGGCAGCCCTCTCAATCCGGAAATCGGAAGGAGCGGATTCTCTTGCCATGGAGCACATAAAAGAAGGAATATCTCAGGCCCGATGGCCGGGACGCCTGGAATTGATCGCAGAGGATCCCCCCTTCTATATGGATGGGGCCCACAACCCTGATGGAGCCAGAAAACTGGCTGCTTTTCTGCAAAAACATTTTACAAATACAAAGATCATCTATATAATGGGAGTGTTGCGGGATAAAGATTATACTCTCATGCTGGAGTATCTGATGCCTCTGGCGGCCGGCGCCTATGTGTTTACCCCCCGAAATCAGAGGGGACTGGAAGCCGGGCAGCTGGCCAAGGCGGTGGCTTCCTGCCATGTTCCCGTGGCCATCTGTGAGAACGTAAATGAAGCAGTAAAAAGAGCCAGGACAGAACAAAGCGATGCAGATTGTTTTGTTCTGTGCGGATCCTTATCTTTCATGGAGGAGTTTCGTCATAATGATTATAGGCAAACACAGTTTTGATCTGGATCATAAGAGTTATCTCATGGGAATATTGAACCTGACACCGGACTCCTTCTCGGACGGAGGGGCCGAGGCCACCGTTGACTATGCCTTAAAAATGGCGGAAAAGATTGTGGAAGACGGTAAGAACAGACCATTGTGTCAGCAAGAGCAGGC
>CAMNGO010000102.1 GCA_946538445.1 uncultured Lachnospiraceae bacterium | reverse complement strand
GCACAGCAAAGCGGTTCCGTCGTACCTATTATACAAGCAAGTAGAGAGGAGCAATATCATGAAGAAATCAATCGCGATCCTGATGGTATTATCTTTATGTATGACCATACCCTCATGTGGAAGTCCGGCATCCGGAAACAAACAGGAAGAATCATCAGAGATTGCCACCACAGCCGTACCAGGTAATGAGGATACTGAGGCTGATGAAGCCGCCACGGAACTTTCCACGGCTGCTCCTGAGTTAGCCAGCACCCAGGCGGTGCCTGAAACCGGAACAGAAGGGTTGCCTTCTTACGCAACCGAAAAAATGGATGTGACCAACGTGGATTTTGACGCATTATCCGAGATTTCAAATGAATCCGAGGAATACGGGTTTTCCAACAAGTGGAGAGATGACTTAAACCGTCCTGACGGGCTGGAGTATTATGACTCTTTATACGGTAAATATTCCGCTTACAATCATATCGACACAGAGGATAAGACCATCTACCTTACCATGGATGAAGGCTATGAGAACGGTTACACACCGACCATTCTTGACACCCTGAAAGAAAAACAGGTGAAGGCTGTCTTCTTTGTGACGGAGCAGTTCTATGATGAACATCCGGAATTGATCCAGAGGATGATTGATGAGGGACACATTATCGGTAATCACACCTGTTCCCACCCGGCTGAAGGGATGCCATCCCTTGGTTTGAAGGCTGAATACAAAGATATCAAGAAGTTGAACGATGAGATCTATGATACCTTCGGCTACCAGATGAGGCTGTTCCGTTTCCCACAGGGAAATGCCAGCAAACAATCCTGCGCACTTTTACAGCAGATGGGATATTCCTCCATCTTCTGGTCATTTGCCTACCATGATTATGACCCCGAAGATCAGGAGGATCCGGGAGAATCTCTTGACCGTTGTCTTGAATACATCCATCCCGGTGCTATCTACCTTCTGCATGCGATCTCTAAAACCAACACAGAGATCCTGGGAGACTTCATCGATGGAGCCCGGGAAGCCGGATATGAATTCGGAGAATTTCCGGTGGAGGATCTTCAGAAATAAGAATCATTCATGAAGGAAACCCTGACAGAAACATCTCGATTTTTAAGGAAATTGAGATGTTTCTTTTTCTTTTTATGATGATTTCATATAGGACTTATGTTATAATATTTTAATTACAGTGTTAATACATACAAGAATTTTATTGGTGCTGCCTTAACATTTTCAAGATGTGAATTCCAGTTCAATCACATAAAGCAGGATGTGTTAAGCGAACACCAATGATACGGGAGGAAATGATTATGATTGATAAAACCATTGTGGCCCTGGACGCCATGGGAGGGGATAATGCCCCAATGGAAATCGTTAAGGGTGCTATTGAAGCCGTGAACACAAGCGATGCTATAATTGTTCATCTGTTCGGAGATGAAACCCAAATCAGGAACGAATTGGCAAAATATTCCTATCCTGAGGATCAGGTCAGGATCACCCACACAACAGAAGTGATCAGCGTGGAAGAACCACCTGCTGTAGCCATCAAGAAGAAAAAAGATTCATCCATGGTAGCAGGTATCCGCTCCGTAAAAAACGGTGAGTGTGATGCCTTTATATCCGGCGGCAGTTCAGGAGCAGTCCTGGTTGGAGGTCAGGTTCTGGTGGGCAAGGCCAAGGGTGTGAAACGTGCACCCCTTGCACCTATTATCCCTACTGAGAAAGGCGTATCCCTTTTGATAGATTGCGGCGCAAATGTGGATGCCAGACCGGAACATCTGGTTCAGTTTGCCCAGATGGGTTCCATCTATATGGAAAATATCGTAGGAGTGAAGAATCCCAAGGTTGCTATCGTTAATATCGGAGCAGAGGAGACCAAGGGTAATGCGCTTGTCAAGGAGACCTTTCCCCTGCTCAAAGAGTGCCCCAACATCAATTTCATCGGCAGCGTGGAAGCAAGGGATATCGCTTCCGGCTATACAGATGTCATTGTGACGGAGGCTTTTGTGGGGAATGTGGTATTGAAGATGATGGAAGGAGTTGCCGGCACCCTGATTTCCCTGATCAAGAAAGGAATGTTGTCCTCCCTTCGCAGTAAGATCGGGGCTCTCCTGGTAAAACCGGCACTGAAAGATACCTTAAAACTTTTTGATGCCACAGAGTACGGTGGAGCACCTCTTCTGGGTCTGAAAGGACTCGTGGTAAAGATACATGGAAATGCCACGGCAAAAGAGACGAAAAATGCCATATTCCAGTGTGTTGCTTTCAAGGAACAAAGGATCAATGAGAAGATCATGGAGTATCTGAATCCGGCTACTCCGTCTGAGAGTGAACAGGAGGCCTGAAGATGAAACCTATCCGATTATCTGTCCTGGAAGAGAAGATCTCTTATCAATTTCAGGATAAGAACCTTCTGATGCTGGCAATGACTCACAGTTCCTATGCCAATGAGCAAAAGAACAAGACCAGACAGAATAATGAGCGTCTGGAATTTCTGGGGGATGCCGTATTGGAGATCACGGTATCAGACTATCTGTTCCGGACTTACCCTGATTATGACGAAGGGAAAATGACGAAAACCCGGTCCAGTATGGTTTGCGAGTTTACTCTGGCTTCCTGTGCCAGAGATATCAATCTTGGAGAATACCTGCTGCTGAGCCATGGGGAGGACAGTACCGGAGGAAGAGAGAGAGATTCTATCCTGTCGGATGCTTTCGAAGCTCTCATCGGTGCTATTTACGTGGACGGCGGTATGGAGATGGCTTCCCGCTTCATCCACGCTTATCTTCTGGATGGAATTGGTGACAGGACATTATTCTATGATGCCAAGACCATTTTGCAGGAGATGGTGCAGGCTTCGGAGGAAGGAAACCTCAGATATCAGCTGATTAATGAATCCGGTCCTGATCATAATAAAGAATTTACCGTGGAGACTTACATCGGGAGTACAGCCTATGCCCAGGGAAACGGGCGGACCAAGAAGAGCGCCGAGCAGATGGCTGCTTACCGTACCCTTCTTATGTTGAAGAGACAGTAGGAGAACTATGTATCTTAAGAATATAGAAATTAACGGATTTAAATCCTTTGCCAATAAAATAATATTTGAATTTCCCCATGGAATAACCGGTATCGTCGGCCCCAACGGAAGCGGAAAAAGCAATATCGGTGATGCTGTCCGTTGGGTGCTGGGAGAGCAGAGTGCCAAACAATTGAGGGGATCCAGGATGGAAGATGTCATCTTCTCCGGGACGGAGAGCAGGAAACCTCTGGGTTTCGCCTATGTGGCCATAACCTTTGAAAACAGCGATCGCAAGATCCCGCTGGATTACGATGAGATCAAAGTGGCACGAAGAGTCTACCGTTCGGGAGAAAGTGAGTATCTGATCAACGGGTCCGTCTGCCGGAGAAGGCAGATTGTGGAATTATTCTATGATACCGGCATCGGAAAAGAGGGATATTCCATCATCGGACAGGGGCAGGTTGAGAAGATATTGAGCGGGCGTCTGGAAGACAGCAGAGAACTATTTGACGAAGCCGCAGGTATCGCAAAGTACAAAAAAGACCGCAATGTTACAGAAAAAGCCCTGGAGAAATCCCAGGCAGATCTTATGCGTGTCACCGACGTTCTGAACGTTCTTGAGACACAGGTCGGCCCTCTGGAAGAGCAGAGCAAGAAGGCGAAACAGTACCTGAAACTCAGGGACAGGGAAAAAGAGATTGATATCCAGCTCTTTATCCGGGACTATGCCAATGCTTCCACGGAGAAAGAACAAAGCGAGTCCGGTCTTGCCATCGTAAAAGATCAGCTGGAAGAAACCAGGGAGGAGTATAACAGCCAGAAAGAGAGCAACTCTTCCATCCGGGAAAAAGCGAAAGCTTATGAAAAGCAGGCGGAAGAGCAGGAACAGGAAATGGCCGGTTTCCGGGAAGAGAAGAGTATCATAGACCGCTCTATCGTGGAATTGCAGCATGAAGTAGATAAAAACCTTCTTCTGGAAGAACAATTCCGTATCAATATCCAGCAATCCGAGGAGGAGATCACTACACGTGAGAAAGAGATGGCAGACCAGGAGAGTCAGATTCAGCTGGAAGAAGCCGCTCTCGAAGATTGTGAGAATGCCCTCCGGGTTCTTGATATTGACCGCCAGAAGCTTTCCGACCAGCTTACCGCCCTTGAAGAAGCCAGGTCTGAAGAGCAGGAGCATATGCTCACCCATCTAAGTGATACCTCTGACCTGAAGGAACAGATCACCAGGCTGGAGACCCTGGAAGAACAGCTTACTATCCGTAATGCCGAATACAACAGCCGATACCTGACCCTCCAATCGGAGATTGATTCCTACCATCGGGGGGCATCTTCCCTCAGAGAAGAAATCATAACGGTTGAGAAGGAAAAAGAGAAATGGCAGGCTGCCCATGAGGAAGGGACCAAAGAACAGGTACAGATTCAGAATTCTTTGGACGATTGCAGAAAGAATATGGATCAGCAGAACCAGCTTTATCACAGAAGCCGTTCCCAGTATGAGACCTTATCCAATCTTACCGAACGGTATGAGGGATATCAGAGATCCATCAAACATGTGATGGAGCAGAAGAAAAACAATCCGGCCATCATCGGCGTCGTGGCAGATATCCTTACTATGGATCAGCAATACGAAACCGCCATCGAGATTGCCCTTGGGGGATCCCTCCAGAATATCGTGACGGAAGATGAGGCGGTAGCCAAAAAGATGATCTCCTATCTGAAACGGAATCGTCTTGGAAGAGCCACATTTCTGCCCCTGACCAGTATACGCAAAAGAAATATCGCCATCAACCCCCAGATTCTGGAGGAGGATGGAGTGATCGGTATTGCCAGTGACCTGGTAAGTGCCCAAGATCGTTTTCACAATCTGATTGCCTCTCTGTTGGGCAGAACCATCGTGGCCAAAAATGTTGATTGTGCCCTGTACCTGGCAAAGAAATATAATTTCAGTCTGCGGATCGTAACCTTGGACGGGGAATTGCTTAACCCCGGAGGATCCATCACCGGCGGAGCTTATCGGAACAACAGTAATCTGCTGGGCAGACACCGTGAGATAGAAGAAAGCAAGGAAGCCATGCAGAAAGCATGGGAGGCCTGCGAAGAGTTAAAAGAGAGGATGGCATCCCTGGGGAAAGAGTCCCTTAAGAATGCGGAAGACCTGCGCCTCAAAAAAGAAAAACTGGATGCGTCTGTCTATCACCTGACGGAATTGAATAACCAGCTTCCTCAGATGGTGGAAAAAGAGCAGGAGCTGCAGAAACGTCTGGATGATCTCAAGGAAGAACATGAAGTCATCAAGGACCAGATCTCAGAGATCGCAACCCAGAAGAAATCTCTGTCCAGGCATCAGATAAGCCATGAGAAGATCTCCGAGGAGAACCAGGATACCATGGTCGACATCGACCAGCAGATCCAAGAATTATCTGCCCGGTCGGATGTGCTCCAGGAGCAGTATAATGAACTGATCCTGAAACAGGGCCAGACAAAGCAGAGAATCGAATTCATCCAGTTAACCATCCAGAGGCTGCAGGAAGAAATCCAGTCCTTCCGGGATGGAATCCGGGATTCCAAGGAAGAGCAGAACCGCCTTCTCCTGGAGAACCGTCATCACAATGAAGAACTGACAAAACAGAAGGATTTGCTCCACCTGGCTGAAGAGAAGATCTATATCCTGGAAAATGACATGGAGACCGTCCGTGAAGCCAGGAGAAATATCACGGAAGAGCTGAATCTCAGTTACAAGGAACTGGAGGAAGCAGGAGAGAGACTTCGTCTCCTGGAAAAGGAGGAGTCGCGGCTCAGTTCCACCCTGGAGAAAATGACCCACGAGCTGGAAACCCTGGCTGACTATATGTGGGAAAACTATGAGATGACCTACAATAATACCCTGTCCATGAAAGATGAGGATCTTACCAAGAAGGATCTTCAACAGTGGCGCAAGGAGAAAAAGGGAATCCGCCAGAAAATAAAAGCCCTGGGAAATGTAAACGTAGGAGCCATCGAAGAATATAAGGCAGTGGGAGAGAAGTATGCTTTCCTCAGAGAACAATATGATGATATCAAAGAAACGGAGGAAAAACTGCTGACTTTGATCGAAGAGTTCAACACGAAGATGAAAGCACAGTTTGAGGAGAAGTTCCAGGATATCAAAGATATGTTCCGGCAGGTTTTCTGCGATCTCTTCCAGGGAGGAACCGCATCCCTGGAGCTGGTGGATCAGGAAGATATCCTGGGCAGTGGTATCCGGATCATTGCTCAGCCACCCGGAAAGAAGCTGCAGAATATCCTGCTGCTGTCCGGTGGGGAACGGGCTCTGACGGCAATCGCACTCTTATTTGCTATTCAGAATCTGAAACCCTCCCCCTTCTGTCTCCTGGATGAGATCGAAGCAGCACTGGATGATACAAATATTGTCAGATTCTCAAGGTATCTGAGGAGTCTGTCGGATGATACACAGTTTATCGTCATCACACACCGTCGCGGAACCATGAATGCGGCAGATGTCCTCTATGGAATCACCATGCAGGAGAAGGGAATCTCCACCTTGATCTCGGTGGATCTGATCGATAAACAATTGAAATAAAGCAAAAGAAATCATCTACCTTCAGAAAGGATAACAGGTTAACATATGAGTGAGAAAAAAGGATTTTTCAGCCGCCTGGTCAGCGGCCTTGCAAAAACCAGAAAAAATATTGTACGGGGACTCGATTCCATTTTTAACGGTTTCTCCAAAATCGATGATGACTTCTATGAAGAACTGGAAGAAATCCTGATCATGGGAGATCTGGGAGTTGACACCACCATGAAGATCATCGAAGACTTACAGGAGAAAGTCGATGAACAAAATATCAAGGAGCCTGCTCAGTGCCGTGAGTTGCTGATCGATATCATCAAAGAGCAGATGGCTGTGGATGAAAACGCCTATGCCTTCGAAAACCAGACGTCTGTTGTTCTGGTGATCGGTGTCAATGGAGTGGGTAAGACGACCACCATTGGCAAGCTGGCATCCCAGTTGAAATCCCAGAATAAGAAAGTAATTCTGGCCGCAGCAGATACATTCCGGGCAGCTGCCATCGAGCAGCTTACCACCTGGGCAAACCGGGCCGGTGTTGACATCATCGCCCAGCAGGAAGGGTCGGATCCCGCCGCAGTTGTATACGACGCCTGCCAGGCTGCCAGATCCAGAAAAGCCGACGTGCTTATCGTGGATACCGCCGGCAGACTGCACAATAAAAAGAACCTCATGAACGAATTATCCAAGATCCGCAGAGTGATCGAGAGAGAATACCCGGAAGCCAACCTGGAAACACTCATCGTGTTGGATGGCA
>CAMNGO010000101.1 GCA_946538445.1 uncultured Lachnospiraceae bacterium | reverse complement strand
CTAACTATAATATGTTTTTTGCAAGGTAAATGCAAATGAGAAAAAACCATATATTCTTATATATTTATTTATTTATATATTTTTCTCTTATTTTCTCTTTTTTTCTTAATTTTTCTCTGATTTAGAGGGTTTAACTTTTAAATTTTCCTCCTCTTCTCTCCTTTTCAGCCCTTTCATATGGTTTCTGGCTTTCTCGTAAATGTCATAAGGAGAGTGATAGCGAGGGCTATAATCATTGTGATAGCGGATTTCTTCCTTCTTCTGATCTTTCTTTTCTCCCATGGCTTCTCCTCTCCGGTCATAATATACGAAACCGGAGAGATTCTGCAGGAGAATCTCCCCGGTATAGTTGTCAGTTGCTTGTTGTTCCTTCTTCCGTTGTAGCTTCTTGCGTTGTAGCTTCTTGCGTTGCTCCGTCTTCTGAGGAGGCTGCAGTGGTCTCACCGGATGATTCCGTGGTGGGATCCGTACGGAAATGGACGGTTCCGGGATCCAGGGTTTCCCCTCTGTTCTCATATAATTCCGGTACCGTTACCAGCTGGAAGCCGGCTGCCATGAGGTCCGGCACAAAGCGCTGAACCGCTGCCACATTGTATTCGTGGATATCGTGAAGTAAGATCACATCTCCGTCCTGGGCGGTCATGACCATCTTGTAAGTAGCATCTGCGTTCTTGGTCTTCCAGTCCTCCGTGTCCAGGGACCAGTTCATACAGCACAGACCATAGCTGCCCACTGCCTGCAGGACACTCTTATTAAAAGCACCATAAGGCGGACGCATGAGTTTTGGCTTCACACCAACCGCATCCTCGTGGGCCTGCAGGGATTTCTTAATCTCGCTGTCAAGGGCATCTGCGCTCAGGGCAGTCAACTGTTGGTGAGAGTAAGTATGAGTTCCTACTTCCATACCCAGTTCCAACTCTCTTTTCACCACGTCCGGATAATAACCTACATTTTGTCCCAGGCAGAAGAAAGTAGCCAGGGCATAGTTTTCTTCCAGGGCATCCAGCATGACATTGGTGGTGTCCGGATTAGGACCGTCATCAAATGTGATGGCCACCATGGGTTTGGATGGATCGATGGCAGGAAGGATCCGCAGTTCGAAGGACTGGGTCAGGTCTGACCCGTCCGTGGCCTTGGCCGTCACAGTGACTGTGTTTTTCTCACTGCCGGGATTGGGAGTCAGTTCTCCCTGGTCGGTCACGGTAACCGCATCCTTTTTGGAGCAGGTCCACTCCAGTTCTGTATTGGTGGCATCCGCCGGTTCAGTTTCAATCACCAGCTTCATACTGTTTCCCACACGCAGGTATCCCTGAGGGGCTGTCACTTTCAGGTTTGTCATGGGGACACTGTTGTCCACCTTTTTCTCCGTGGTAGCCTCCGGGGCATCCTTACCGGCTTTACCGGCTTCTTGTTTCTTTGTCTTGGAAGTTGTCTCCTGCTTATTGGTTCCTGTTCCCACCAGTCGTTTTGCCACGGAGAAGACTCCGACGCCCAAAACGAGGATAACTGCCAGCAACAGGATGTATTGAATTCCTTTTTTCATTCGTATTCTCCTATTCTATGCTGTAACCTACAAACAACTTTATATAATGTATCACATATGAATCCAATATGAAAGGCGGAAATTCAATAATAATTTCCGCCTTTTTGCCAAGTCTTAAGATGTTACTGCAAAGCAATTACACTCTGGATAAGTACTCGCCGGTTCTGGTATCGATCTTCAGTTTATCTCCCAGATTTACGAATAACGGTACATAGACAACAGCGCCGGTCTCAACGGTACATGGCTTTGTAGCACCTGTGGCTGTGTTGCCCTTCTCGCCGGGTTCACACTCTGTTACTTCCAGTTCCACGAACATAGGTGGTTCTACCGCGAAGATGTTTCCATTCCAGGAAACCATGGTAACCACATCATTCTCACGAACAAACTTGAGGGAGTCACCGATTACATCCGGTGCCAGAGCCAGCTGGTCATAAGTCTCCTCATCCATGAAGTTATAAAGATCCCCGTCATTGTAAAGATACTGATAGTTCTTTCTCTCAATATGAGCCGGTGGGAACTTCTCTGTCGGACGGAAAGATTTCTCAACCACACTGCCTGTTATTACGTTTTTATATTTTGTTCTTACGAAAGCTGCGCCCTTTCCTGGCTTTACATGCTGGAATTCCACGATCTGACACACATTTCCATCAATCTCTACAGTCAAACCATTTCTAAAATCACCCGCAGAAATCATATCTTACTCCTCCTTGTTATCTGTTCATTAACTTCTATTATTTTATAATAAATACTACTACTTTTCAACCTTAAATATTTAAAACTGCATGATCTAATCTGCCTTACGCCTTAACAGATAGCCTGTGGGGAAGCTTTCCCCCAGGTCCGCCCAAATCTCCTGCTTGGGATGAGGGGCGGATTCCATGGGATTCCCTTCCGCATCATAGATGGCTTTGACACGGCAGATCCGGTTGCTTCCGTCCGGGATCATAACTTCGATCTCCTCACCCACAGAGAACTTGTTCTTCTGATAGAGCATGCAGCAGCCTCTCTCATCCGTCCTCTGGACGATGCCGATGTAGGTGTACTCTTTCACGTAGGTGCTCTCATCATAGATCTGTGCATCGGGCCCTGTCTTGCCATAGAAGAAGCCTGTGGTGAACTGACGGTAGGTACACTTTGCGATCTCGCTGCGATAGTAATCCAGGTGGCTCTCGAACTCCTCCCGGGAGATCTTGTAGTCATCGATGGCCCTCCGGTAGGTCCTGGCCACCGCTGCCACATAGAGGGCTGTCTTCATGCGTCCCTCAATCTTGAGACTGTCGATCCCGGCATCGATCACGTCCGGGATGTGCTCGATCATGCATAGGTCTTTGGAATTGAAGATGAAGGTTCCCCTGTCATTCTCCTCCACCGGGAGGTATTCCCCGGGACGGCTTTCTTCCATCACATAATATTTCCAGCGGCATGGGTGGGTGCACTCTCCCAGATTGGCGCTTCTTCCGGTAAAATATGAACTCAGCAGGCACCGGCCGGAATGGGAGATGCACATAGCCCCATGGATGAAGGCCTCAATCTCCATATCTTCCGGTATGTTGGCCCGGATCTCTTTCAGTTCTTCCAGAGTAAGCTCCCTTGCGGCCACCACTCGGGATGCTCCCAGATCATGCCAGAAGCGGTAGGTTCCGTAGTTGGAACTGTTGGCCTGGGTGCTGATATGAACCTGGATCTCGGGGCATACTTTCCTGGCGATAGCAAATACACCGGGATCGGATATGATCAGGGCATCCGCCTTAAGCTCTTTTAGTTCGTGAAAATAAGCCTCCACCCCGGGAAGGTCGTCATTGTGAGCCACGATGTTTGCCGTGACATAGACCTTGACCCCATGGGCATGGGCATAGGCAATCCCCTCTGCCATATCCTCCCTGGAGAAATTCCTGGCTTTGGCCCGCAGGCCGTACATCTCTCCTCCGATGTAGACGGCGTCCGCTCCGTAAAGCACTGCGGTCTTCAGGACTTCCAGACTGCTGGCAGGGATCAGTAATTCTGTATTTCTCATAGTAATCATCCTCTATAGCTTCACACTGATGGTCATCCCATCCCCGGTCTCCAGGATCACGGTATCGTAATCCGGGCTGTGGGTCAGGGTGTACAGGTATTCCCGCATCCTGGCATGGATGGTGTGGTTCCTCCGCCGGATCCCGTAACGGGACTCAATCACGTCCCCATCCTGGAGGACGTTGTCAGAGATCAGCAGGCCTCCCTTGGCCAGGAGTCTTGTGACGTCCGGCAGAAAATGAAGGTACTGTCCCTTGGCCGCATCCATGAAGATAAAGTCATAGGGGCCTTCCAGTTCTTTGAGCCGGACAGCGGCATCCCCCTCCAGGAGAGTGATCTTATCCTCCATAGAAGCCATACGGATATTCTCCCTGGCTCTCTCTATCCTGGGGGGATAATTCTCGATGGTGGTGATGCGGGTATGGTCCGGTGTGTTTTCACCCATAAAGACCGAAGAAAATCCAATGGCAGCTCCCACTTCCAGAATTCTCTCCGGTCTGTTCATCTTCAACAATACTCTTAATAACTCCCTGGTCTCCATCCTTATGATGGGAACAGCATGGGTATAGGCTTCCGCTTCGATAGCCTTCAGGGCTTCGGAAGCCCGGTCCACATAGTGGGAGCGGATAAAATCAATCATACGATCCTCGTGGTTCATTGTGCGACTTCCTCCTTGCGGATCATGACCTGCAGGATCTCGGAAGGTTTCATGGAAGAACTGAGTTCATAATCTCCTGGCCCGATCTTATCGTAGTCATCCATAAATCGCAGGGAAGCCGCAAAGACCCATTTATCCCGGACGATGGACTTCTCCTCAAGATCTTCTCCTATCTTCAGTAGGGATTCCCCCTCATCCACATGGATGTAGGCATGGACCACCATTGGGGTGCCTTCCACATCCTTGGCCTTATCGGAAAAGACTTTGTATCCGAAAGTCCGGCAGGTCCGGAATAGAAATGCCAGCAAAAGGATGACAAATATGACTGCAAGTGCTTTGATACATATGATCAGAAATTTTTTAAACATATAAGCTGAACCTCGTACAAGGGTTTGTGAACTGACCCCCTCCTGTAAAGGAGGGAGTCACGATAGATATCTGATATCATGTTCAATTCATATAGGAGATATCCAGATCAATTCCTTCGAAAACCTGATTCTGCACATTTCTCATGGTCTTGCAGATGGTCTGTTCCGTGATCATGAACTGATATACCAGAGGTTCATTGAGGATATCACTGTACTCCGTGTACAGTTCCTGGGTCTTCTCATAGGTTTTCTCGGAATCCTCCATAAGCTGGATCCTGAGAGCCTTGAGGCGGTACTCATTCATCTTCCCGTAGAGTTCCTCGGACTGCTTCAGTTCTTCCAGTTGTCTCCGGTAGCGGGTATAATCAACAGAATTCAGGATCAGGTCCCTCAGTTCCTGGGTTTTCTCCATGATTTCTCTAATCTGCTGTTTTCTCTGTTCTTCTTTCTCTTTCTTCATAAAGATTTCTGCTTTCTGTCAGACTTCCATGATGATTGGAAGGATCATTGGGCGCCTCTTCATCCGTTTCCAGATAAACTCGCTCAGGTCATCCCGGATATTGTTCTTGATCCGGTTCCAGTCGGTGATGTTCCTTTCATTGCACCGTTCCAGTGAGATGGTAACCACCTGTTTTGCCTCCTGGATCAGATCTTCGCTCTCCCGCATATAGATGAATCCTCTGGAGACAATGTCCGGTCCGGCCAGAAGCATGTTGTTGTACTGGTCCAATGTCACCACAACGATAAAGAGACCATTCTGGGACAGGTTCTGACGGTCGCGCAGGACGATGTTGCCCACGTCACCCACGCCCAGACCATCCACGAAGATTCCTCCCGACGTGACTCTTTCCACCACTTCCGCCTCATCCTGGGAGATGGAAAGAACATCTCCGGAATGGAGGATGATGACATTATCCTTGGGGATCCCCATCTCCATGGCCAGCTGTTTGTGCCGGTTCAGATGGCGGAACTCCCCGTGGACAGGGATGGCATAATGAGGTTTGGTCAGGGTGTAGATCAGCTTGATCTCTTCCTGACAGGCATGTCCGGATACATGGGTATCCTGGAAGATCACCTTTGCTCCCTTCTTGGCGAGCTCATTCATGATCTTGGACACAGCCTTCTCATTTCCCGGAATGGGATGGGAACTGAAGATGATCACATCACCCGGGACGATGGAAACCTTCCGGTGCACGGAGTTGGCCATGCGGGACAGGGCGGCCATGGTCTCTCCCTGGCTGCCTGTGGTGATCAGCACCAGCTGTTCATCCGGATAGCGCCTCATCTCCTCAATGTCGATCAGGGTATTCTCCGGTATCCGGATATATCCTAATTCAGCGGCGGTAGATATGGTGTTCACCATACTGCGGCCTTCCACGATAACTTTCTTCTTCAATTCATAGGCACAGTTTATGATCTGCTGTACCCGGTCCACATTGGAAGCGAAGGTGGCCACGATGATCCTGTGGTTCTTCTGCTCCTCAAATATATTCTTCAGGGTCTTTCCGACGGTTCGTTCGGAAGGAGTAAATCCCGGCCTTCCCACGTTGGTGGAGTCACACATGAGGGCCAGCACGCCCTTCTTACCTAACTCCGCAAAACGTCCCAGATCAATGGCATCCCCGAACACCGGGGTATAGTCTATCTTAAAGTCACCGGTGTGAACGATTACACCTGCGGGAGTATAGATAGCCAGGGCTGCAGCATCGCTGATGCTGTGGTTTGTCTTAATAAATTCAATGCGAAAACATCCAAGGTTGATGGACTGTCCGTGTTTTACCACCTTTCTTCTGGTGGTCTTCATCTGTCCGTGCTCTTTGAGTTTGTTCTCGATCAGACCCATGGTCAGCTTGGTGGCATAGATGGGCACATTCATCTCCTTCAGCAGGTAGGGAATAGCCCCGATATGATCCTCATGGCCGTGGGTGATCACCAGTCCTTTTACTTTTGATGCATTCTCTTTTAAGTAAGTGAAATCCGGAATGACCAGGTCGATTCCCAACATCTCCTCATCGGGGAAGGCCAGACCACAGTCAACCACCACAATGTTGTCCTCGTACTCAAATGCGGTGATGTTCATACCGATCTGCTCCAACCCGCCAAGGGGGATGATCTTCACTGACTCGTTAACCGTTTTCTTCAAGTTTTCTACCTCCATTTCGTTCCGAAGTAGAACAACCTAATGACGGTGTCTGCAGCAATCGCTTATTCTGTTGTTTTAAAAAAACCGTCCATATACCCCTTCAATCGGATTCATCCTGACGAATCCGCGCGAGTTGCGCGGCAGTTTTAGCTGCCTTCCTATGCGCAACTCTGCGATGCCCCGCAGGGTACATCAGATGAAGATTGTGACTCCCCTTTTAACGGGGAGTCACAATCTTCATCTGATGTTTCTGTTGGCCGGTCTCATTCTTTGCTGCCTGACAGCCGCAAAAGCATTATTCCACTTCGAAATCCATGTCTTCCATTAACTGTTCAAATATCTTTGAGACGGAAAGCATCTCTTCCTCGTCCAAGACTTCCTCATAGGTACTCTCCAGCTGGTCCGCGGAGCCGCTCTCTTTCAAAAGAAAGGCGTAGGCTTCCTCGGTATCCTCCTCCACCGGAGAAACCAGCAGGTAATTGATCCCGTTGATCCTGGTCTGTTCCAGGATGGCCAGTTCAATCTCTTCCCCGTCTTCTGTATAAAAAGGAATGGATGCAAATTCTTTCATATATACCTCATACTTTCCGTCTATCCTTCAATCTTGTGTCTCTTCTGTCATGGGATGGGAGTCCATGTAGCTCTGCAGGATGAGGGATGCCGCCATCCAGTCGATCCGTT
>CAMNGO010000100.1 GCA_946538445.1 uncultured Lachnospiraceae bacterium | reverse complement strand
GGATGAAGTGGCTTCCAAATGGCAATGTGAGAAACGCTTCGAGCCGAGACTTACTGCGGAGGAAAGACAGAAACTGATGGAAGGCTGGAACAGGGCAGTGGAGCGTGCATCCGGCTGGATCAAATAAAAGAGACCTGAATTATTCATATAGAAAGGATTCGATATGGGAAATATTGCTTTTATCAATGCCAATGTGATTCCCATGGACGCAAGGAAGAGATACACCGGTGTGCTGGCGCTGGATGGCAAGATTGCCTGCGTAGGAAATGATGACCAGATCAGAGAGGCTGCTTCCAAAGCGGGAGTAAAGCCCATTGACCTTAATGGAGCAACCGTCCTTCCGGGCCTTCATGACTGCCATGCCCACCTTTCCCTTACCGGCTTTGACGCCCAGGGAATCAACATGTACGATGCCAAGGATATCCCTGAGATATTGAAACGGTTAAAGGAAGCAGATGAAACCTGGGATGCAGATCGTTGGCTTTTCGGACAGCGGATCGACGAGGGTTTGCTGGCAGAAAAACGCCCGCCCACCATGGAGGAGCTGGATGTCTTTCCGCGTCCGGTATTCATTTCCGATCGTGGAGGACATTATGTTCTGGTGAACCGTCTGGCCTTCGATGCTCTGGGAATTGATGAGGATATGGAGGGCGTGCGGAAAGATGCGAAGGGAAAGCCCAACGGAAGACTCCAGGATGTGGCCAACAAAACCGCAAGAAACCGTTTCCCCTGGACCAGAGAGCAGACATATGAAGCCATGAAATGGACTGCGGAAGAAGCCATCAAGAAAGGAATCACCACCATCCATGCCCAGGAGGGTTTCACAAAGGACGACCCGGCAGTGGAACTCCTATTGGAACATATGGATGATTTTCCGGTGGACCTGGTAATCTACTGGTGCTATATGCCGGAACCGGACGACCCCATGTGCAAAGAACTGGGTATCCTGGGAGGAGACATCCTTCTGGACGGGTCCATAGGGTCCCGGACGGCAGCATTTTTCGAACCCTACTGTGACGGGGAGGGATGTGGATATCTGAATTATTCCGATGAGGAAGTCTATCGATTTGTGGAAAGCGGTATCGTAAGAGACCTGGCTATGAGCTTCCATGTCATCGGAGAGAAGGGTGTATGGCAGGCTCTGAATATCTATGAGAAAGTCATGGAAGAACACCCGGAGAAGAAGGAATCCGCCCGGTTGCGTCTGGAACACTTTGGCTGGGCCAGCGAAGAAGACATACAGAGGGCTGCCAGACTTGGCGTCCGCATCTCCACACAGCCACCATTTTCCTATCTGCGGGGAGGCCCGGAATCTGTGTACCGGTCCAGGCTGGGAGAAGACCGGGAAAAAGCAGGCTATCCTCTTAGAAGATATCTGGATGCGGGGCTTTGCGTGGGTGGAGGCTCCGACTCGGATGTCACACCTATGGATTCCATCCTGGGCATCCACGCCGCTGTGAACCCTCCCTATCCAGAGAATGCGGTTACCCCATATGAAGCGGTTCGTATGTATACCAGTGAAGGGGCAAGATGTGGTTGGGAAGATGATTATAAGGGAAAACTGATTCCCGGCATGCAGGCGGATATGGTGGTCCTGGATGCAGACCCTCTTACCGTAAATCCTCAGACCATCAAGGATATCAAGGTCCTGGGAACCGTGCGAAAAGGAGACCTGGTATATAATAATGGGATAGGATAAGATCGTAAGAGATCAGTATGATTGTAAGTATGATTGAAACCCTGTGGGACAAATGTGAAATATTCATTTTCCCGCAGGGTTTTTGTGTGAATATTTTTGTTTTTTGATGGTATCATATGGTAAGATAAAGTAATGAGGGAGGGAGTGTTATGGCTTCAGACTATGAGCGTATTATATTTCATATTGATGTGAATTCTGCTTTTCTAAGCTGGAGTGCGATTCGTCTTCTGGAGTCCGGCAGCAAGATTGATCTAAGAACAATTCCCTCCATCGTGGGCGGAGACCAAAAGACAAGGCACGGGATTGTGGTTGCCAAGTCGATTCCGGCCAAAAAATATGGAATCCATACAGCGGATACCGTGGCCAGCGCTTTTCAGAAATGTCCCAACCTGGTTTCTGTGAAGCCGGATCACAGTTACTATCGTGAGAAGAGCCAGGAACTGATGGAATACTTAAGAGACATCTGCCCCCGCATCCAGCAGGTTAGTGTGGATGAGTGTTACATGGATTTTGAACCTATCAGGGACAGATATCCATCACCGGAGGCAGCAGCCAGAAGTATCTGCGACGGGGTACTGAAAACCTTTGGATTTACCGTGAATATCGGCATCTCCGACCGGAAAGTCCTGGCAAAGATGGCATCGGACTTTGAGAAGCCGAATAAAGTACATACTTTGTATTCCTATGAGATTCAGGAGAAACTATGGCCCCTTCCCATCGGGACCCTCCATATGTGTGGTAATAAAAGTGCGGAGAAGATGGAACAGATCGGGATAAGGACCATCGGAGATCTGGCCACGGCAGACCGGTCCAGGATCTCTGCCATGTTTAAGAGCCATGGAGAGCTGTTATGGCGTTATGCCAACGGAATCGATGATTCAGAAGTAAAGACGGAGGCAAGAGAGGCAAAAAGTGTTGGCAATTCTACCACTCTTCCGGAGGATGTGGTCAACCGGAAGCAGGCACTGCCTGTCTTGGAAAGACTGTCTGAATCGGTAAGCACAAGATTGATGAAACATGGGTTTTTGACAAAACAGGTTACCGTGGAGATCAAATATGCCACTTTTAAGACCACAAGCCATCAGATGATTCTTGAAACCCCTATATCAGATAAAGATCAGATATACGATGCGGCAGTCAGGCTTTTTGACACACTCTGGGATGGGTCGCCCATCCGGCTGCTGGGAGTTCGGACCGGAAAGCTCCAGAAGGAAGGAGAACCTTATCAGATAAATTTGTTCGATTATCAGAAACAACTGGATCAACAGAAAAAAGAGAAGGTAGAAAAGGAAAAAGAAAAGAAGGACCAGGAAAGAAAAAAGCAGATGGAAGACGCCATCAGAACAATAGAGAAAAAGTATGGCAGCGGAGTGATAAGCAAAGGATTCAAATGAAGTGTCTAGATAGGGGGTCTAGATAGGGGGTCAGACCCCCTCGAGGATAATAAGATAGTATGAAATATCGGAAAACAATCATTTTAAAAGACGGTAGGGAATGCCTGCTGAGAAGTGGAACGCAGGAAGACGGTAGAGAAGCCTTGGAGGCTTTTACCTTAGCTCATGAAGAGACGGATTATTTACTCACTTATCCGGAGGAGAAGGGCTTTACTGTGGAGGAGGAGGGGCGGTTTCTTGCTGCCATGGAAGAAAGCCAGGATGGAGTAGAGATACTGGCGGTAGTTGATGGGAAGATAGCCGGTCTTGCCGGGATCAATTCACTTGGGAAGAAGGTTAAGATCTGCCACCGGGCCGGGTTTGGAATCAGTATCCTGAAAGAATACTGGTGTCTGGGTATCGGACGTGCCATGGTGGAAGCCTGTATCGAATGTGCAAGAAAAGCCGGATATGAGCAGCTGGAATTGGATGTAGTGGCAGAGAATGATCGGGCGGTCAAGTTATATGAACACTGTGGATTCGTTATCTATGGACGTAATCCAAGAGGGTTTAAATCACGGTATACCGGATACCAGGAAGTGATTTATATGAGGTTGGAGCTGTAAAATATGTGGATGGTTATCAGAAGGGAATCGTCTGTACTTGAAGGCAGTTAAGGGTCATGGTATAGTGATAATATATAGAAGTGGGGGATTACGATGAAGAAAATGATTGCGCCAATTATCATTACGGTCATATTTCTAGCCTACCTGGCTGTTTACGGCGTACTTGTTGTGGCAACTGCAAGTTACAATCCGATCGCGATTTTATTTGCTATTCCCTTGATTGCTCTGGGAATCGGCATGGTTTATACACTATATACAAGGATAAAAGAGATAAGGAGCGGTGAAGAAGATGATCTTAGTAACTACTGAAGGAATCGCAGGGAAAGAATTTGAAACACTGGGATTGGTGAAAGGAAGCACCATTCAGACCGTGAATGCAGTTCGTGATATCGGCGCAGGTCTCAAAACTCTGGTTGGCGGAGAACTGACCAAGTATAATGAGATGATGGGTAAAGCCAGAGCTTTGGCAACGAAACGTATGGTTGAAGAGGCAGAAGGCATGGGCGCTGACGCTATCGTATGTGTGCGATACAGCTCTGCTTCTGTGATGCAGAGTGCCGCCGAGGTTATGGCATACGGAACGGCCGTAAAATTTCGTTGAGAAAGGGGTCAGACCCCATTAGGGGGTCTGACCCCCAACCTACCTTAACGCCCCACCTAACCTAACACAGGAAGGATAAAGAAATAGGATGACAGAGAAGAAAAGCATCAGTATTATATGGCAGATCGCATTGCTGTTTATAATCGGTATTTTGGCCAGCGGCGTTCTCACTTTCTTATCGCAGCATGCCACCTCTGAGGAAGGTGTGAAGAGTGAGAGGGAGAAGATGGCGGCGGAGGTCACCGATGCGGTAAAGACAGCTGTGACGGAATACCCTGCCCATGAGTGGCTGTTGAAGTACTGGTATAACAACTATGATCAGCTGGATATAGAATATGATGTGGATTATGGTCCGGGGACCAGAACAGAAGAAAAATGTATTGAGTGGAATAAAAAATATCCGGATCTGCAGCTGAGGTATGTGGATCCCTGGGAGATCAAAGCTTTGCCAAAAGAGGATCAGAAACTGTATGCCGAGATCATCTACTCCTGGCTGATTACCCGTATCGACCAGATCAAGAGAAATTATCATGCGGACTTTCTGTTCTGCGTAGTATCGGATGAAAAATATGAGACCCAGTTCTTCCTCTTCAGTGCCGCGGATAAAGATTCCGTCAGAGGAACCAATTACGAGGAAGTATATACTTTGGGGGTGGAAGTTACTGTATCTGACAGCCTCAAAGAGGCCATGAGCAGTGCCAAGAGAAATAAGCAGCACCTGGCGGATGCCGGAGATTATGTGGATTATTATTCTTCCTTTGGGACTCTGGACGGAAAACCCCTTTTTATCGGTATGACCTATAATCTGTCTTCCATAATGGATACGGTTAAGTCCGATACCTATACCGGCAGTCTTGTCGCCATGACGTATCAGGTCTTCCTGTCGGCAATCTGTCTCATTTTGCTTTATTTTGTCATTATCCTGCCATTGAAAAAGGTCCAGAAAAATATCCGGCTGTACAGGGATTTAAAGGATCGTGAGACTGTAATTAACTACCTGTCCAGAGTGCAGCCTCCCAATGAGATCGGAGAGCTGTCCCGGGATGTAATCAGTCTGGTAAATGAGATTGATGAATATGTGAAATGGATCGAGAACATCACAGCGGAGAAAGAACGGATGGGAGCAGAGCTGACCCTGGCTACCCGCATACAGGCGGATATGCTTCCAAATGTATTCCCGCCCTTCCCGGGAAGAACTGAGTTCGATATTTATGCCAACATGAAGCCGGCAAGGGAAGTAGGAGGCGATTTCTACGATCTCTTCCTTGTGGACGATGATCATCTCTGCCTGGTTATGGCTGATGTGTCCGGGAAAGGGGTGCCTGCAGCCTTATTTATGATGGCCTGTAAGATCATTATCGCAAACAATGCCATGATGAATAAATCGCCGGCAGAGATTCTTTCCGATACCAATAATGCCATCTGTTCCCACAATGAGGAGGAGATGTTTGTTACGGTCTGGGTAGGAATCCTTGAACTATCCTCGGGGAAACTTGTGGCGGCCAATGCCGGACATGAATACCCCGTGATCAAGAGGCCTAATAGCAGATTTAAACTGCTGAAAGACCAGCATGGCTTCGTCCTGGGAGGGATGGAAGATCTGTTTTACGTGGAATATGAGATACAGATGCAGCCTGGAACAAGTCTGTTTCTGTACACGGACGGGGTGCTGGAGGCCACCGATAAGAACTTTAAATTATTCGGGGCTGACCGGATGATGGGTGCTCTGAATTCGGACCCGGATGCTGCGCCGGATACCATTCTTGAAAATGTACAAAAAGCGGTTGATCAATTTGTGGGGGAAGCCGAACAATTTGATGATATAACGATGATGTGCCTGACCTATACCGGTCCGGAGAAAAAGGAATAGAAGGGAAGTATTTAATATGGTTTCAGAAAAAATGTATGATAAACTTGCTGAACTGGTGGTAAAAAAAGGAGTAAACGTCCAGAAAGATCAGCCGGTTGTCATCAATGCAAATATTCATGATGCGGCGTTTGTTAAGAAGGTAGTTAAATGTGCCTATGAAGCCGGAGCCAGATATGTCAGTGTCGAGTGGAAAGACGATGATCTTGCCAGGATGGCCTATCAATATCAGACAGAGGAAGTATTATCGGAGGTTCCTCAGTGGAAATATGATAAGACCAAGTATCAGCATGACGGAGGAGCCTGTTACATTTCCATAACTTCCGATAAGCCGGGAGCCATGGCGGATGTGGACAGCGAGAAGATCAAGATTGCCAATATGGCTTACTACACCAAAATGAAAGATCTCATGAATTACCTCATGAATAACGAAAGCCAATGGTCCGTGATTGGCCTGCCTACAGTGGAATGGGCAAAGACGGTATTTCCGGATCTGGAGGAAGAAGAGGCTTTCGAAAAACTGGCGGATGCTATCTTTGCGGTGACCAGGGTCACGGAAGACAATGATCCCATTGCTGAGTGGGAAGCCCACGATAAGGAAATGGCCATGCATGCAGATAAAATGAATGAGTTCTGCTTTAAGACACTCCATTTTACCAGCGAGCTGGGAACAGATCTATATGTAGATCTGGTGAAAGACCATATCTGGGTCGGAGGCGGATGCACCACCCCGGCCGGAGTCTTTTTCGATCCAAATATGCCCACCGAAGAAGTCTTCTGCATGCCTTTAAAAACAGGAGTAAACGGCATCGTCTACTCGTCGAAACCCCTGGATTATAACGGGAAGGTCATCGAAGATTTCTGGCTTCGCTTCGAAAACGGAAAAGTGGTAGACTATGACGCCAAGAAAGAAAAGGAATCTTTGGATAAGCTGTTAAGCTTTGATGAGGGATCTTCCCACCTGGGAGAAGTAGCGCTTGTTCCTTATGATTCCCCTGTAAATCAATCCGGCATCCTCTTCTTCAATACCTTATATGATGAGAACGCAGCCTGCCATCTGGCACTGGGAAGGGCATACCCGGAGAACCTGAAAGGCGGCGTGGAGATGAGCAAAGAGGAATACGCCAAACATGGGGCCAATGATTCCATGCAGCACGTTGATTTCATGATAGGAACCAGGGAAACCTCCGTGGACGGGATCCGGGAAGACGGGGAAGTGATTCCGGTATTCCGGAACGGAAATTTCGTATTCTGATATCTGGATATAGTAAAAAAGTAAGCAGGGGGTCAGACCCCATTACAAATATTTGTAATGGGGTCTGACCCCCT